>CALJFV010000028.1 GCA_938074515.1 uncultured Flavobacteriaceae bacterium | reverse complement strand
CGGGATTAGGATATAATTCTATTTGATTATTAGCGGTCAATATTTTGGCCTGAGTCACCATAGAAGCACGATTCTGACTTTCCCCGCCAAAAGGAGCTGGATCTCCATTTATGATCACTGAGTCAAACCAAATAAAGTCATTGTTCTTATTGCCGTTATTTTGAACTCTAAATCGATTATTGTTATTAAATGAATATTGAGAAGAACTCAAAACCACTGATACAGGAAAACATGAGCCATTTGTAACAGTACCTGAATCATAGAAAGTCATATAGCTATTCCCTTGTAATATTTGGACCGAGAAACTATCGTTAGACTCCATGCCGCTGGCGTAAACCTGCATTTCAAATGTTATTTGATTATTCCCCGTTAAATCAAGTGCGGGAGAAGTAGCGTTTGCACTTGAAGATCCATTTCTTAGCCTTATTGACTGAGCACCCTCACATGAATTTCCTGTGTTTTGCAATTGACTATCGCGGCCGCCCAGAGTCCATCCTTGTAGACCAGTCTCAAAGTAATAAGCAGCGATTTGTCCGCCTCCTGTATTGCCTTCGAGAGTTTCAAAACTCGTGGTACCAGCAGCAGACTCGTTTCCGGCAGCATCTTGAGCACTAACTGCAACGTTATAAACGGTAAGCGGTGCTAATCCATTTAAATTAAAGGTTGTACTCGGTGTGCTTCCGATAGCAACTCCATTTACGGTGATATTGTATTGTTCCACACCAACATTATCTGTCGATGCCGACCAATCAATACGGGCACTATTTTCGGTTATTTCACTTGCGACTATATTTGTTGGGGCCGTAGGTGCTTCAGTATCGACTACAAGAGTAGTAAATGAAATCATGGCTGAACCCGACGTATTACTCGCCGCATCAAAGGCCTCTACTGCGGCCATATACTGAGTTTCAGAAGATAGTCCTGAAAAATCGTAGAAGGTATTTACAGTTGTGTCCACTAGGGTCCCGTCGAGATAAACATTATACCCAGCTACCCCCACATTATCGATTGAGGCAGTCCAGGTCAGCCTTGCGCTATTTTCAGTAACATCGCTCACCGATAAGTTAGTAGGTGTCGAAGGTGGGTCTGTATCGGGGCCCGAATTGGATTGTATCTGAAATTTCCCAATCACACCGCCGCGAGAACCCTTAAAATATTCGGTAATATACCAAAAAGAAGATCCGTCCGAGGGATCGACATCAATCTTACTGTAGTCTCCATAGCGCGTGCCAGGAATCTTATTGTTTCCATTACTGATCAGCTGTTCTTGACCATCCATAACCCCAAGGGCTGCACCTAGGGTTTGACCCGTGAAATAGGAACTCACAAAAGTTCTAGAGGAACTGCTATTGCTAGACATAGAGCTGTAACCCATGCCGATATTCCCTTGTGCATCCATGGCCAAACTGGCATTCCAGGCATGACGATTATCGGGCGCCACATAGGTCCCTTCCTGATGTTTGTACCAGGGCTGATTATCTCCATTTTGTCTGAATTCAAACCAGCGTACCCCAGCGATTTCGCCTGAGCTGGCATCGGTATCAACCACAAAATTAAAGACTGCAGAATTATGCGTGGCAAATTTTCGGAATTGAGCTTGGTTCATAATAGTGGCCTGCAGCGCATCGATATTTACTTTACGACCGCGACCGGGTTGCTGTAGGTTAGCAAAACTTCCATTATCAAAAACACCGATAAAAGGTTCGATAGGGAATTCTATGGCTGCTGATACGGTCCCTGAGTTCGGCGATGAAGTCCAACTTGGCGTAACAGTCCACATTTTTAAATGATCATTAGTGACACCACTCCAAGCATCATCCTGCATGTAAACGACGGTTGCCCCTCCAGTGGTAGGCAAGTTCGCATCGGTTACATTGAATACTTGTGGGCTATAAAACCCAAAAGTGCGAATTCCCGGGAGATTGTAGCCCTCTACTCCGGCTGATGCACCGGTGAGTAAAGCATCACGCTCCAAAACCCAAACTTTATTATTTGAGGTTGTATTATCTGTTAAGTAATAGCCATCACTCCAAATCGAAAGTTTTTGGTAATCATTGATTTCATTTATGGTATTAACATACCATCCGGCTGTGGTAGGGTCTGGCCCATCGGAGACAGCAATTTGGGCGCCATTACCCAAAAATGAAAGCACCCATCGATCGGCAGCATTGTCATAGGATACTGTCAGATCACAACATCCTGAAGATGGAAAAATCGCTTCAGGACTGCTTGGACCAAGCACAACATTACCTGCCTTATCGTAAATAACAAAAGCCGTATTGTAAACTACAAATACATGATCAGGGCCCACAGCAAGCGACGGATCTGTAGGTTGTGAGTTTGAACTATAGGCGTTATCGATAATCATACTCGGTGGATCGAGCGGCACTCTTTGTTGTAGTTCACGGGTCCGTTCGAGAATCGGATCTGGATGTTCTACTTGCTGCTCTGTACGCAAATATTGGCCAAAACTTCTTTTGTCCATAGCTTCTCGCGGAGTGTTATCCGGCGCAGGTAAATCATTGATTCTTGAAGCCAAAGAAGGCACATATTCCATAGAGGAGATGGTGCCTTGGTAAGTGGGGCCTTGCGGACGATTGTCTTGCGCAAAAGCAATAGTCACTGCCAGAGCAAAAGCAATATTTAATAATATTTTCATTGTGAGGTATTTAGCTGGCCAAGGTAAATAAAATCCTACAAAAAATCAAAGATTGCCCCGGCCTAAGAAGACATTTACCCCGCTTTTTATAGGGTTTCCACTGGCCCTCCGATTCATGACCACTTGTCCCGAATGCCATAAGGCGTCAGAAATTTGGCCGTTAATCAGGTGCCAAAAAGGGAATTCATAAGTCTGAGTGGGCCGAACAATCTTGACTGTTAATTCTGAAAAATCAGTGACCTCATCTAGGGCGCTCATAGCTCTTTGTAAATGATTTAAGGTGCCTTCTCTTAGCACTTGATAAGTCATCGTCGCGTCATGAGTTGAGGGCGATGAGTTACTTTCCAAGGTACTGGCTATTGTGCTACTAAGTTTGTAAATATGTTCTATTATTTCGAATGTAGAGCGGCCGTCATTACTGGGGCGATAATTCAGATCTTCAGGGCGTAAATCTGCACTGGCCCAGTAAAATCTATAGCCCAAACCTGATATAAGCCGTTGAATCACCCCTTGGGCAGAATAATTTTCTGGGTAAGGGCCAATCTCGGCAAATGGAAGCTCCTTCTCCTGCCCCTGCAGCAGCTGGAACGTTAAAACTGTTAATAATAAAATTAGGCGTTTCATATATCATATCTTTACTTAAAGATAACTATTGTTTTAAATCTCATTTGAATCAACTAATAATCTAATTCGATGAAAAAATTACTCTCGCTTGCCGAAGGGCTATTGCCCCATTCGGCGGTAAATCTCGTCGAAAGGAATTCGAAATCGCTCCCCATAAACCCCTTCGGGCTTGCGGATACCCCAGCTGACAATCATATTAATTTCGGCCCCGCGGGGCAAGTCCAAGAGACGCTTTACGCGCCAAGTGTCTGAACCTTCCATGGGGCAAGTATCATAGCCAATGGCCGCCATACTGATCATAAAGTTTTGTGCGGCCAAACCACACGTTTTGTGGACGACTACCCGCATGTCTTTGGCCCGCACCTCCCGATAAATCGGACGAAATAACCCGGTAATCAATACCATGATATATTTCAGCCAACCATATAGGCCAAATAAATCAAAATACACATTTGGGATGAGCTTGCTGTAATAGGCTTTGATGACCCGCTCGCGACGGCTTTGCTGGTCCTTTGGCTTTTCTGGGTACATCTGGCGAATCATGTCTAAATTAGCTTTGGCCCTGGAGCGCCATAAATCCTTTCTTGTGACAAAGACCACGAGTTGCTGGGCCGTACGGGCGGCATTTTGATTAAAACACAATGGCGCCATTTGCTCGATCGTTGTTTTATCAGTAATGTGAATAAACTCCCAGAGTTGCATGTTACTGCTATTTGGGGCCAAAGCCGCCTGCCGTAAACACTGCTTGACCCTCTCTGAATCCAAAGGCTGATCTGGATCGTAAACCCGAACAGATCGCCGATAGTCAATGGCCTGAGAAACTGCTTTTTCTTCTTTGATAAAATCAATTCAAATTTAGCCACTGGATTTAGGCCAGTGAGTCTATGGGGCATATTGCTCGATATTTACTCAATATCTTCATCGCTTAATCGATTGATTAAGCCGTCTATTTCTTTAATCAATTCGCGTCTTTGTTCCCGAGCCTTCTCACGTACCTCTTCCGGTTTTTCTGGATTGGCAATAACTCCAGAATAATAAGTAATCAGCGTGTTAATTCCGCTTAATTTTGAGGCAATTCTCATTTGCTCTACCTGAGCCTCCAATGCCTTTTCAGATTTCTCCTGCGTTCTTCGGCTCTTAATCAATTCCTTTCGGTTGAGTTCGATTTCTTCTCGTTGCAATTGAATCTCTTGACGACTACTGTAGATCGAGTAGACCAAACCCGCCAGGGCTAAGCCAGAAAATAATGAATTAATGGCCCCGAATAAATCGCCAAAAGTTCCTCGGTGGGACCACTCGTCCAGATAAACCATTGTCAACACACCTGATAAGGCCCAAACCAGCACAATCCCGATAATAATTATGCTGAGTAATTTATTATTTGAATTCATGAGTCGGTTGTTTTGATTTGCTATTTGATATTAAGTGAAAAATGTCGGGCCATCTGGAATTTTGTTCAAAAAAAGAACGCGCTTAGTCGTCCTTTTTCAAAAGCTCAAAAGCATACTGATAATGGGCCTGCTGAATCTTATCGCCCTTTTTGCGTTTAGATTTAGCTTTGGCTCGGGTCTGTTCCATGGCCTGAGTCACCAAGCTCGTGACACTGGGCGAGAGCTTCTTGTCTTGGCTTAACTCCTTGAGCTGTAAAATCCAATTGATTTGTAAGTTCCGATTAAGGGCATGTGTTGCCGAAAGGCTCATCAGGTCTTCGCCTAACTGATCGAGCAATCCATCTACCCCAAGTGAAGCGTCCATGGCCACACCGGGCAAGGTTTCTTTAACCGAATTCATTTCATTGAGTCTACTTGTTGACAAAATTCGCTTTAACACCCGATTCTGAATGCTAGAAACGCGGTCCAAAACACCCTGATCGCTAAATAGGTGTACCAAATCTTTGGGCATCAACCAGCTGGGATTATCCCAAAGCTCCCTGTGCAAAAACTTAAGGGCTCTTTTCTGCTCGGCTTCGGGAACCCCGCGATAAGGCATCGCCCCTTGACCTTTATTTGATCGGGTTTCATATACTCCACCGACGATGGCTGCCACATGATTTACATAGCGCGAATAAACCCCCAGGAGTTCTCCGTAAAGTTCTTCTAGATCATCATAGGTCGCCCCTTGAGGCGTAGTCCATTGCTCCAGGTTTTGAGCCACAATTTTTAAATTCTTCAGCCCGTAAT
>CALJFV010000027.1 GCA_938074515.1 uncultured Flavobacteriaceae bacterium | reverse complement strand
ACTTTTTTCTTCTTCTCTTGGACATAACTCGACTATATCAAAACCTACAACATTGCGCTGTTCGAATACACTGCGCAAAAAATCAAGGGTTTCATACCAAAGTAAGCCGCCAGGCTCAGGAGTTCCTGTAGACGGCATAATTGAGGGATCAAAAGCGTCCAGATCAAAGCTGATAAAAACATTGTCACCAAGTGCCTCAATAACACTATCCATCCAATATTCCTCACTCACCATTTCATGAGCAAACCATGTTTTCTCAGGATCCATAACCGTAGTCTCCGCCACATCCATACTGCGAATACCAACTTGAACTAAATTAGTCGTTTGACTGGCCTCATAAACCGCACAGGCATGGTTACATGTAGAGCCCTCATAGGAGGAGCGCAAGTCTGCATGAGCATCGATATGCAACACGGTTAAGTCGTCAAAACATTCATTAAATGCCCGAATTGTCCCGATAGAAATACTGTGTTCTCCACCAAAAATGGTCACAAATTTATTGCGCAGTATATATTCCTTTACTGTTTTGTGCACCTTGGCGACTACAGCCTCAGGGCTGCTTTTCTCGTCAATGGCATCGGCCAAATAAACCCCTTGTTTATAAACCTCACTTTTAGTTTCAATATCGTATAACTCCATGTTTTCAGAAGCTCTTAAAAAAGCCTCTGGGCCTTTGTCAGCCCCTTTTTGCCAGGTACTGGTTCCATCGTAAGGCACGGGAATTAAAACGATTTTGCTCGTGTCAAGACTGCTGTAAGCTGCAGGAATTCCTGCATAAGTTCTAGTGCTCATAACCTAAAATTGAAAGTAATTGTTCGCTTGTTTGCTGTGGCGCAAATACCGAAGTTTGAATATTCCCTTCGGAATCTTTTTGAATTAAAATATGTTTTGGTGATGGAATCAAACAGTGTTGTAATCCCCCAAAACCTCCAATGGACTCTTGATAAGCCCCAGTATTGAAAAAGCCTATATATAATGGTTTGTCTTTTTTAAACTTAGGCAAATAAATAGCATTCACGTGTTGCTCACTATTGTAGTAATCATCACTGTCACAAGTTAAGCCTCCCAAAAGTACACGCTCATATTCATCATACCAACGATTTACAGCAAGCATAATAAAACGCTTATTAATGGCCCAGGTATCGGGCAGGGTTGTGATGAATGAAGAATTGATCATATTCCACTTTTCACGATCGTTTTGCTGTTTTTGATGAAGGATCTCATAAATCGCTCCTCCACTTTCGCCCACAGTAAAACTCCCAAACTCGGTAAAGATATGCGGAACAGGAACCCCCTCAGAGGCGCAAGTAATATTGATTTGGTTAATGATTTCATCCACCATATAGTGGTAGTCATAATCAAAGGCCAATGAATTCTTGATTGGAAATCCACCCCCAATATTAAGGCTGTCTACAGTCGGACAGACTTTCTTCAATTTGGTGTAGACCTTGAGACACTTTAAGAGTTCATTCCAATAGTACGCATTATCCTTAATCCCTGTATTGATAAAAAAGTGAAGCATTTTTAGCTCTACCTTGTCATTGTACTTGACTTGGTCTTCGTAGAAAGGAACGATATTTTTGTAACCAATACCCAATCTCGAGGTATAAAACTCAAATTTTGGCTCCTCTTCTGAAGCAATGCGAATACCAATTTTAAAGTCGCGTTCAATGGCATCCCCTAGGAGCGATAATTCCTCGTAGTTATCAATAATTGGAATGCAATTCTCGTGACCAGAATTAATCAAACGTCCAATATTCTCGATATATTCCTCACGCTTGAATCCATTACAAATTACAAAGGTATCCTTGCTAATTTTACCCTCTGACTTGAGATTCTCTACAATATTGATGTCGTAAGCAGAGGAGGTCTCAATGTGAATATCATTGCTGAGCGCCTCGATCAAGACATGTTTGAAATGAGCACTTTTGGTGCAATAACTATAATTGTATGTGCCTTTGTAATCGTGCTTATTAATTGCACGAGCAAACCAAGATTTGGCCTTTTGGATGTTTTCTGAAATTTTTGGGAGATAGGTAAATTTTAGCGGTGCTCCGTAAGTTTCTACCAATTTCATCAAATCGATGTCGTGAAATTTCAGGTGCTCACCCTCAAGTTTGAATTCTTCCTGAGGGAACTCGTAAGTCTGATCAATTAGATCAATGTATTTTGTGTTCATTTATTTTTGTTGCCTTACCGTATATTGACGGGATTAATAATAATTGTGATTAGGAGTTTAATACGAAGTAACTCATACAATTATTGGCAACAAAGCCCAAATCTTTTTACGCAAAAGATGAGCGGTGCGCGGAATCAAAAAAACGGAAGCTAGCTTTAAATTTCGGTCGCTTACCTGGTAAGCAGTTTTTGAATATGACTTCCTTTTTTTCAAAAACCCGAAGGTAGAAACTTGGTTCACTCGTTCAGCTAAAAACAGGGCAAATGTAATTTATTTTTTGAAAAACAAGCAGAATGTATGAAAAAAATAAAATGCTTCAATTTTATTTTAAAGCATTGAAAATAAGCTAATTTCATCGTCATTTAAATGTCGATATCGACCTCTTGGAAGATCTTTTTTGGTCAGGTGGGCTAGCGCGACACAATCGACTTTGACCACTTGGTACCCCAAGTGCTCGAATAACTCTCTGATAACACTGCTCCCCATATTCTTGATTCTCAATCCCACTTCCTTTTTAGCTGCGTTAGCCACATAACTAATTTCCTCCACAACAACGGTGCGGCCATCGACACTTTGACCTTCTCTTATTTTGATTAAGTCTTCATTTTTTAGGTTCTTGCTGAGCTCCACATGAAAGAGTCTGGGCAAGCCCTTTTTATGGAGCTTTTGCATCAGACGATCATCATTTGTAAATAAAAACAATCCCGTAGCATTACGACCTAATCGTCCAACAGGGGCCAATCGTGCATTTGTAGCATTAGCAATTAAATCCATTACAGTTAAACCCTTAGACTCACTGGTGGTCGAAGCAACCGCCTTTGGTTTGTTGAGTAACACATAAGCCGGTGGATCTTGCTGCAATCGACGACCATCAAATTTAACCTCGTCACCCGATTGGACTAGGTATCCCATAGTATTGACTACTTTATTATTGACCGTGACTAAACCTGAGGCAATATAAGTGTCTGCCTCACGACGA
>CALJFV010000026.1 GCA_938074515.1 uncultured Flavobacteriaceae bacterium | reverse complement strand
TTTTAAGTCTTGGACTTCAGGCTCAGAATTTTTCAGGACAAGCTTTTTATCAGTCTAAAACCACGGTCGACATGGACAGTTTCGGTCGCGAGGGGATGAGTGAAGATATGAAAAAGCAGATCATGGCACGCATGAAGTCTTTTTTGGAAAAAACCTATATCCTCACTTTTAATGGGAGCGAATCTATTTATGAGGAAGAGGCATCTTTGGATTTAGAATCCCAAGGACGCGGTTGGGGTATGATGATGGCCAGTGCGACCCCTGGAGTCCAATACAAAAATTTGGACGATAGCGCCTTGGTGCAAACGCAAGATTTCTTTGGCAAGTCTTTTTTAATTAAAGACCAAATTCCGGCCCTAGAATGGGAGATAACCAAGGAGACTAAAATGATCGGCGCGTATTTGGCAATCAAGGCCAGAGCGGTAAAGCAGGTCAAAGCCAATGAGTTTAGTATGATGCGCCGACGAAATCGTAAGGATCAAGACGCCGATAAGAATCAAGAAAAGCAAAAATCAGATTCCCTTAAAACGGATCCCTTGGATGAAATAGAGATGCCAAAAACGGTTGAAGTAACCGCGTGGTTTACCCCTCAGATACCGTTGGGACATGGTCCAGGAGAGTATGCTGGGTTGCCCGGATTAATTCTCGAGCTCAATGCAGATCGCACAACGTTATTGTGCTCAAAAATTATAATGAATCCCAAGGATCTTCCTGCAATAGAGACGCCTGTAAAAGGGACTGTGGTAACTCAAGATGAATTTGAACGCATTGTCAAAGAAAAAACTCAAGAGATGCGTGATAATTGGCGAAATCGATCAGGGCGTCGTGGGCGTGGGGAATAATCCCAAACAATAAAAAAAAGTCCACTTTTAGTCTCTTTTCCAAATGAATCTCCACATCGATCCATCAAATTTATTTTTAAGCCGGGGCCATGATAGGTCGAAGCTATTTGCTAAGCGTTTTTCGTTTAACCAAATTTTAGGACTAACCTTTACGTTACTGAGCTTTTTCAAAATTCAGGCTCAAGAGGTACAAGTTCGGGGAATGGTGGTGGACAGTATTGCGCCACTGGGATTTGCCAATGTCATCGCCACCGATCCTGATTCTGGAAATTTGGCAGGCTATTCCATAACCAATAACGAAGGTCGATACGCACTTTCTTTAAATGAAGGGCAGACCTATATTTTGCGCGCCAGTTTTTTGGGTTATCAAACACAAGAAAGGGAATTAATTGTAGCCCCGGGGAGCGTTGATCTTAATTTAGATTTTATTTTAAACGCCGAGGCGGCGCAGCTCGAGGGCGTCGAGGTTGTTTACGAAATGCCTGTGACTGTTCGCGGAGATACGATTGTTTACAATGCGGATTCATTTAACACCGGAAATGAAAAAAAGCTAGGAGATGTTTTGGAGAACCTTCCTGGGGTGGAGGTCAATGATGATGGCGAAATACAGGTTGAAGGAAAAACGGTACAAAAAGTCATGGTTGAGGGAAAAGACTTTTTCGATGGAGATTCTAAACTAGCGACAAAAAATATACCAGCGAATGCCATCGATAAGGTTGAGGTTTTGCGCAATTTTAGCGAAGTGGGGCAACTGCGTGGCGTGACCAACAATCAAGATAACGTAGCGATAAATATAAAACTGAAAGAGGGAAAGAAAAACTTTTGGTTTGGTGAGGTCACTGCAGGCAGTGGCGTGGATGGGGATGTCGATCCACGTTATTTGTTGCATCCCAAATTGTTTTACTACCACCCCGAATATAGCTTGAATGTTATTACGGATTTAAACGATATCGGTGAGGTCCCTTTTACTTGGAGGGATTTTTACAACTTTACAGGAGGCTTTAGAAATTTTAATAGCAGTGGGGGCACTCAGTTCAATATACGTGAAAGTGATTTAGGATTTGCTGTAGCCCAAAACAATCGAGCGGCGGCAATCGGGACGAAGTTCGCTGCCGCGAACTTCAGCTACGGGGCCAGTCAGACTCTAGATTTGAGTGGATTTGGTATTGCTTCAGAAAATACTACGTCGATTATCTCCAATACCATTAACCAATTTATTTTGTCCGGCATTAGGGAACAAACTCAAGTACAATCCGAGCAAAACAATCAACTCGGGATGCTAAAATTTAGTGGGATTTATAAACCCGACGCTAGTTTACAACTCGATTATGATATTTTGCTCAAGGCCTCAAATCAAAGTCAAGATGATGCCACATTTTCTGCCTTCGCAGATCAAACAAATGATATCGTAGAGCGCAAAGAAAATCGTCCAACCTCTATCGAGCAAAATATTAATGCCTATTATACGGCCTCTGAGAACGATATTTTTGCCGGCCAGTTTCAACATATGCTGCGATCTGAGGATCCGTTTTACAATGCCATAACGGACCTTTTACCTTTTGCAGGGATACTGCCCGTGAGTCAACAAGAGGGGCGTTATGATTTAAGTCAAGAAAAAGAGATTCAGACCAATAAGCTAGATGGTAAAATTGATTACTATCGGATTTTGAATAAAACAAGCCATCTTAACTTTACCCTAGGGACTACTTTCAGTTCCCAAAATTTTGATTCCAAGATTTTTGAGCGGATTAATGGGAGTACCAACTTACTTGAAGAGACCCTTCCTGTCGATGGGGAGAGTAGTTCTTTAATTAACGCAGTGAAGTATGATTTTAGTGACCTATTCTTTGGCGTACACTATAAAATAAAGCGGGGAGATTTTACCTTTTCACCGGGATTGACCTTACATAAGTATGGACTCTCCAATACTCAGCTAGGAAATTCGGTCAGTCAAAATCAATGGTTGCTTTTGCCGGATTTCTTTGCCCTTTGGGATATTAAAAACAGTGAAAATTTGCGTTTTAACTACAGTAAAAGCGCCGAATATACGGATGTAAATAATTTAGCACAGGCCTATGTGTTTAATAACTATAACCGTCTCTTTGCTGGAAACAGGAATTTAGGCAATGCTTTATCGGAGTCTTTTCGACTAAATTATTTTAGTTATAATTTATTCAACTATACGAATATCAATGGATCGCTGAGCTATACCAAACGGACAAAGGGCATTAAAAATAACAGCACCTTGGTGGCCATTAACCAGGTAACGCAGCCTGAGAATTTTGATGTCGACAATCCTGACCATATTTATTCGGCCTCTGGGCGGTTTAGTAAGCGCGTCAGTAAAATTGAATACCGTCTTAGCGGCACCTTGAGCTATAGCGAACTTTTTTCTCGAGTGAATCAGGCGCTTCAGCAAAGTAAAAGTCTTACGCAAAATTATCGCGTGAGTGCACGAAGTAGTTTTAGTGATTTGCCCAATTTTGAAGTGGGGTATAATTGGACTAGAAATCAGTATAATAATGGTCGTGTAAATCAATTATTTTTCACCCAACGACCTTATTTTTCACTCGATGTGAATTTCTTAAAATCATTCTATTGGACTGTGAATTGGGATTTTTATGATTACCGTAACCAAGAAAACACCATTCAAAATAATTATTCATTTCTGAATAGTACCCTTTATTATCAGGAGCAAGATAGCCATTGGGAGTTTTCGCTCCAAGGCACTAACTTGACCAATAACCAGGCGACAAATACCGACAGCTTTACGGAACAATTCAATAGTACGAGCCAATATGTGGTTTTACCGCGCATCATCATGCTTGTTATCAAATATGATTTGTAGTATTGAC
>CALJFV010000025.1 GCA_938074515.1 uncultured Flavobacteriaceae bacterium | reverse complement strand
TTGCTCCGCGATCGGGAAGAGAGCTTTTTATAAACCTCATCAAGCCTTAAGGCGACTCAAATATTGGGCTTTTTATTCCCACTGACCCCACTACATTTTATAGATCCAATCCGCTGGATTCAGTTTTTGCGTGTTCTGATAGACAAAAAACTTCAAAAGAGTTTGTCCTGTTGTCGGATGGGTGAACACCGTGCCCAGCGGTTGTTTTGCATAGACCCTTTGGCCTTTTTTCACCTTCACCTCAACTAAGTTATTATAAATTGTGATGAAGTTCCCGTGGCGTACATATACGGCTTTATTGGCTCCTTTGAGCTGCTGAATCTGTAACACTTCTCCTGCAAATACAGCGCGTGCATCAGCACGTTTTTCCGTAATAATTTCTACCCCGTTGTGATCTTGGGTCACGTTAGGAAACTGAGGGTGTTTTCGTTTTCCAAAAGGGGTAATTACCCTGCCCTTGGCTACGGGCCAGATCAAGCGACCTTTGTTGTTCTTGAATTCAGCGGCTAAGGCTTCGGCCTCAGGCGTCAGCTCAAATGTCGCCGACTTAGTCACGCTTCCCTTTGCCTTGTTTGCCGCGGCAATCGCTTCTTTAATGAGCCTGTCGATTTCACGTTCTATGCGCGAAGCTTCTTTTTGTCGCTCCCTTATTTGCGCGGTATACGTCCGCTCATCTTTTTTGAGTTCTGCCAACAGACCTTCCTGATCCTTTCGCTCCTGGTCAAGTTTGGCCTTGGCCGCGCGACTCTCTTTTACGAGTTGTTCTTTCTCTGCTTTTTGTTGAAGTAACAGCTCATTTAAATCTCGTAACTCTTTTTTACGATCTTCTATTTCAAGCCCTTGTGCTCTCCTGAACTGACTGTATTGCTTCATGTATTGTAAGCGCTTATAAGCCTGCAAAAAAGTCTCAGAAGATAAAATAAACATCAGTCTACTTTGCTCTGATCTGCTTTTGTAGGATTGAACAATCATGGCCGCATAGTCTTCCTTAAGACGTTTCAACGCTTCTTGGAGTTGATCTAGGGTGTTTATATTTTTATTGATCTCTCGTGTAAGGTAATTGGCCTGTTGATTTGTTAAACGAATCAGTCGCTCCCTGGTCTGTATCTTTTGATCGAGGCTTTGGACCTTTGTGAGCAGGCTGCTTTTTTGGTCTTTGGTGTCAAAAAGCAGTTCGTTAATCGATTCTATTTCTTTTAAAATCTCTAAGCGCTGCTGTTCCAAAGCTTTTTGTCGATCAATTTGAGCCAAGGCCTGTGCCCCAAAAAAAAGCGTGAAAAAAAAGAGTGACCCATATTTTAAACGTGCCCTACTCATGGCATGATTTTTTTAAAGCCTCCCGGAATTTCATAACTAAAATTAATTCGGTCCAATAACTCGAGCTGCTTGTAGCTTAGCTTAATTTGGGTTCTTGACTTTGGCGCATTCACCAATAAGTTCAGTTGCTCCGGGAATAACTGCTGTGCCTCTTGGCGATAATCTCCATAATTTAATGTGGCCGTGGTAGGCACCACTCCTGTCGATGCCAATTCAGCGCTTTTTAGCCTGAAATTATCTGGACGCACTGAATTGGTTAAATTCCAACCTATACCGGTCTCGACAGGCCCTAAAATATAGCTGTCCCCGCGGATATGTTGTGGGGTGCTGCGTCCCATGTCTAAGACTGATTGTCCAAGAAGGATATGCTGCAGCTGTTCCATACTCACAGAAAAGCCGAGCCATCTTGAAATCTCATCTATTGGACCCTTATAATAGGTTCTGTTCAGCATTTCATAATAGGAGACTTGGTCTTTGGTAATTAGGGCCTTAGCTAAGGTTATTCCAAGGACAGTCGCCTTCATCCAAATAGTATCGCCACCTTTCATTCGCAAGGATATATTCATCTTTTGCTCTTGATCCCCTGTTTTATAAATAACCTGTACACGAGCCGCTAAATATTTAAATTCGGGCTGGGTTTGTTTGTGGGCTCTGACCACTTGAGCAGCGGTCCATTTTGGATTGGGCACGGAACTACTAAGCTCTGCCGCAGAACGACACCCCTGGAGCAAAAGTCCAATCCCGATGATCAATAGAGTATAGCGCTTAATCTTGTTCATTGATGTGCTTTATCCAACCATAATTCTGCCTCCTTTTCTCGACCCAGATCCTTGTAGAGCGAGGCAGCCTCTAAACAAAGCAGGCGATAATGATTTGATCCTGCTAAGGTAAATTCTAATCCAGACAATATTTGCATCTCTGCAAGATCTAACACGCCTGTATAACGATATCCTTTAGCCGCCATAAGATAACACCTAGGGTCCGCCGGATAAAGGGCCAAAGCCATCTCTGCATGCTGAAGTCCTGAGGGATAGTCGCCGCTGGCATACGCCGCACTGGCTAGAAGCATTAGGGCATCCTTATTGTTTGGTTCATAGACCATAGCCTTTTTTCCGTGTTTTTGAGCCTTTTCGATATCTAAGCGATCCAAAAAATACCGGCCTAAGGCCACTTCGACAGGTGCGCTTTCAGTCCTCTCTAGTTTTGGAACCAAACGATCAAAATACTCCTGATATTGCTTTTCGGGCGATTGGGCCGCAAAAGCCTCGACCGCTTGGGCCTTAGTCTCATGGGTTAAATCCTCTGCATTTATTATGTTTTTTAAGATCATTAACGCTTGATCCATAACCCCCTGCTCAAGCAGTTCATAATATTGGAGGTAATCTTCATCGATTTTTGAACGGGTTTGGACTACAATTGTCTCATTCTCGTCGGCTCCTTGTTGGTGATATATATCATACAGACTCGTTTGAGCCGCAGCATTAAAATCTGGATGACTTTGAGCCAATTCAAAGGCGCGAGTGGCGCGATCAAAATCCTGGAGTAAAACATAATTTTTACCCTGCTCGTAGGCTATAGCGCTGAGTTGTTCTTGGTTTAAATCACCAATCCGATTAGCGGCCTCCAGAGCTTTTAAGGCCAATTCTGGGTTTTCCATAGCCCGGTGCTTTATTGACTCAAAATAAAAAGTCATAAAGCGCTTTAAGTTCACAGAAGCACTAATGGCAGTGCTGTCTTTTTGCGCTAGAAGTACCGGTCCAATTAAAATTAGACAAAGTGCTATTATGCCCTTTAGCTTCATACCATTTGCGTGTAATCTCCCAGACTTACTTTGGTAAAGTTTCCATCAAAAATCACATGGTTGCCAATCATGGCTTCTTTCAAGGATGCGTTAATGATTTTAGTGTCGCCTTGGATAATGCTCCGTTCAATGCTTGAATCCTCCACTCTAGTATTGGGACCAACAGAGACATAGGGACCAATTTTACAATTACGAAGGATCACCCCATCGGCAATATAACAGGGCTCAATAATTTCAGTGTGTTCTAAGACTATACTTTTTCCACGCATAGTCTGCCCATCTTGCGCCATGAATCCGAGCATTTTGGTGTTGGTTTCAACGGTGATGTCTTTATTGCCACAGTCCATCCAGTGGTCTACAGTACTGGTTTTAAACACTTTTCCTTGCGCCATCATCGCCTTGATTCCATCATTGATTTGGTATTCTCCGCCATGGGTAAGCCCCTTTTCAATGACCTGCTTTAATTCTGCTTTCAGCGCCCCGATATCCCTAAAATAGTAAATGCCAATTACCGCCTGGTCGCTGACATACTCTTGAGGTTTTTCAACAAGGTCCGTAATATGGCCTTGATCATTTAAG
Source organism: uncultured Flavobacteriaceae bacterium (assembly GCA_938074515.1). Taxonomy (GTDB): domain Bacteria; phylum Bacteroidota; class Bacteroidia; order Flavobacteriales; family Flavobacteriaceae; genus BACL21. The sequence goes on along the minus strand of CALJFV010000025.1, from coordinate 4,265 downwards.
GCCACAACCCCATAGGCTTGAGGATCCTTCACTTTCTTGGTCCAAATTACACTATCTACAGATTTGTCTATATCAAAACTGGCCCGGATTAAAGTGTCTGCGTAAGCAACAACTGCAGGACCGTCAAGAGAAGGTTCTGCACACATAATGGCATGACCAGTGCCCTTGGGCTCTAATTGGCGATAAATTGATGGTTGAGCGCCTAATTCATTCGCCAAAGCTTCCAGTTCATGTACGACTTCTGGTCCAAAAAAGGCAGGATCTCCTAAAACAAAGGCAATTTCACTAATGGGCTCATCCAGTAAGGCTGCTATATCGCGCACTAGTCGATGAACTATTGGCATTCCGGCTACAGGAATTAGCGGTTTAGGGACGGTTAAAGAATGGGGGCGTAATCGGGATCCACGACCCGCCATTGGAACAATTATTTTCATAACGCTATTTTATGGTATTCTAATTATTGAGGGTTAATGTACTCCGGTACTGCCGAAGCCACCACTGCCGCGTTCTGTTTCTGATAAGAATTCTGCTGAACTCCAATGGGCACGTTCGTGCTTTGCAATAACCAATTGCGCGATACGATCCCCGTGTTGAATGGTAAATATACTGTCTGATAAATTCACTAAAATCACCCCAATTTCTCCACGATAATCGGCATCAATCGTTCCAGGAGCGTTAAGCACAGTAATGCCACTCTTCGCTGCGAGACCACTACGCGGGCGCACTTGGGCCTCATAGCCAACAGGAAGTTCAATAAACAATCCTGTTTTTACTATTGTTCTTTGCATTGGTTCAAGGCGAATGGGATCCGTGGTTACGGCGCGCAAATCCATACCTGCAGAGCGCTCTGTCTCATAATGAGGGTCGGGATGACCAGATTTATTAATTAACTTTATTTTCATTATTGGGTTGAAGGTTTCCTTGTTTTATATTTTCTATGTCGGGCTATTGTCTTCCCGGATAAGCCAAAACCGGTTTTAACACAATGTCCTTAATAACGAAATAATTTTCGACGCCATCCTGCTCATAAATTAAAACGGCTTGATCAGGCTGGCTGGTTTCATTTTGCCAAAAATCTGGTGCCGCACAGGCCTTAAACTGGAGCTGAGAGGACGCGGGCTTGTATTCATAATTCACGCTAAACTCATCAGGTCTGTTGGGCCTTCTCGACACAGGTGCCGATTGTTGCATATAGCACAGTGATTTGAATCGAACTGTCGCGCTCGGCGGGGTGAGTTCAAACCGCAGGCGCATGCCGCTTGGGCCATCTGATGTGCCAGAAACCCAAGGCTCAGCATTGGCCCAGATCAATTCAAAAGGTGCTGCTAAGGTCTGAGACGCATCTTTACCCGTAGCACAAGCAACCAAAATCACGAACAACAGTGTGCTGTAAACAGCGCGTGAATTTATTATTCCTGGCATTCGCTTACTCCAAATCATCCCTCCCATTCAAAACCTAGTTTATCTCCATAAAGGTATAAAAAAACCTCCCCAATCGGGGAGGTTCATATGGTTTTAATGACCCATTTTCAAGGCAGGTTAACCTGCCTCATGGGCTTTTAATCACTTATCCAGCTAAGGCCTCGGCGCCACCAACAATTTCAAGAATTTCATTGGTAATGGCTGCTTGTCGCGCTTTGTTGTACTCTAGAGTCAAATTATTTTTCAGCTCCATGGCATTATCTGTGGCCTTGTGCATCGCGGTCATCCGCGCACCATGTTCGCTTGCGAAACTATCGCGCAATGCCTTAAATAACTGCGTTTTTAAACTCTTCGGTATGAGCTCGGCAACTATTTCTTCTTGAGACGGTTCAAAGATAAAATCCGTGTTTCCTGCGGCGGTTCCTTCTTGAGCCTGAGGCTCTAGCGGAAGGAAATCCTCATTCATCACGATTTGAGTAGCAGCATTCTTGAATTTGTTATAAATCAAAATGATTTTATCGTATTCACCTGCCTTAAATTTATCCATGAGTTGTTCTGCAAGAGCTTCATTCGCCTCGAAGTTTAGATCATCAAAAATCGTATTGTCATTAAACACAACGCGTCCTGATTTTTTAAAGGCGTCATTTCCTTTCTTACCCAAAGTAAAATAATCTACCTGTGCCTCAGGGAATTGTTCTCCAACACGTTTGGCCTCTTTGACCACATTACTGTTAAAGGCTCCAGCCAAACCACGATTCGACGTGATTACCACGGCCAATACTTTTTTAATTGGTCTTTGTGCTGTGAAGGGGCTATTGGCCTCACCATCCAGAGCCGCGCTCAGGTTTTGCAATAAGGCACTCAAGGTCTCAGCGTAAGGACGCATGGCCACAATCGCATCCTGAGCCTTTTTTAGCTTGGCTGCAGAAACCATTTTCATGGCACTGGTGATTTGCATGGTAGACCCTACGGACGAGATTCTATTTCTGATTTCCTTTAAGTTAGCCATGTATGCTTGCTTTACTTACAATGAATATTCGATTAATTGATCTTAGTTCTAAATTTAGTAACGTGATGACAAGTCTTTTGCAACCTGAGTCAAGACATCGATTACTTCATCAGTCAGTTTACCGGCCTTAAGGTCATCTAGACTATCACGGTGCTTATTGTTTAAGAGCTCAATATAATCTCTTTCGAATTCCTTTACTTTTTCAACAGGGACATTACGCAGTAAGTTCTTTGAACCAGCATAAATTATAGCTACCTGATCTTCAACAGCATAAGGGTCGTTTTGCGCTTGTTTCAAGATTTCCACGTTACGCTTACCTTTTTCAATTACATTCATGGTAGCTGCGTCCAAGTCACTACCAAACTTAGCGAATGCCTCAAGCTCACGGTACTGAGCCTGATCAAGCTTTAAGGTCCCGGCAACTTTTTTCATCGATTTAATCTGGGCAGACCCCCCAACACGCGATACAGAAATACCCACGTTAATCGCTGGACGAACCCCTGAGTTAAACAAGTCACTCTCTAAGAAGATCTGACCATCTGTAATCGAGATTACGTTTGTTGGGATATAAGCAGAAACATCCCCCGCTTGAGTTTCGATAATTGGCAAAGCCGTTAACGAGCCCCCACCTTTTACTTTATCTTTCAAAGAGGCAGGCAAATCGTTCATGTTTTTGGCGATGTTGTCATCGGCAATAACTTTCGCGGCACGCTCGAGTAATCTTGAGTGCAAATAGAATACGTCTCCAGGATAGGCTTCACGCCCTGGAGGACGACGCAGCAAAAGAGATACCTCACGATAAGCGACTGCTTGTTTAGACAAATCATCGTAAATAATAAGTGCAGGGCGTCCCGTATCACGGAAATACTCCCCAATAGCTGCCCCAGCAAAAGGAGCGTATACCTGCATCGGTGCAGGATCAGATGCGTTAGCCGCAACAATTGTAGTATAGGCTAAGGCCCCTTTATCTTCAAGAACTTTGGCAATGTTGGCCACGGTTGAGGCTTTTTGCCCAACAGCAACATAAATACAATAAACAGGCTCACCCGCATCGTAAAATTCTTTTTGGTTAAGAATTGTATCGATACACACGGTAGTTTTACCTGTTTGACGGTCGCCAATAACAAGTTCACGCTGGCCACGACCCACAGGAATCATGGCATCAATCGATTTAATTCCAGTCTGAAGTGGTTCGTTAACTGGTTGACGGAAAATTACTCCTGGTGCTTTACGCTCAAGAGGCATTTCAAAGGTTTCTCCTTCTATAGCACCTTTACCATCGATTGGCTGGCCTAAGGTATTAACCACACGGCCTACAATACCTTCACCAACATTGATCGACGCAATACGTTGGGTGCGTTTTACTGTAGCCCCTTCTTTGATTTCTTTAGAAGGCCCTAGGAGTACCACCCCAACATTGTCTTCCTCTAGGTTCAGTACAATTCCTTCAAGGCCATTGTCGAACTCAACCAATTCACCATATTGTGCATTAGACAAACCATAAACGCGCGCGATACCGTCTCCTACGGTAAGTACTGATCCTACTTCATCAAGTGAAGCAGTCGACTCTAGTCCGCTAAGTTGTTGTTTCAATATTGCTGATACTTCAGCTGGATTTACTTCTGCCATTGTTTTAGCTATTGTGGGCTGGGCCCTTTGAATTATATACTTTTTCTAAATTCTCTTTTGATTTTTTGGAACTGATTTGCGATGCTTGCGTTGTATTGTAAGTCACCAACACGCAAAACAAATCCACCAATGATGCTTGGGTCGATTTCGGTAACCAATTCAATCGTGCTGCTACCGGTCATCGCCTTAGCTTTGGCAACAATTT
>CALJFV010000024.1 GCA_938074515.1 uncultured Flavobacteriaceae bacterium | reverse complement strand
TTTTAAACAATTAAAGTTATCTATTTAGAAAAACTCCTCTGAATATTATTGGAATGGAAGTATGGAAGAGCTCAAAGCGCTCCATCAGCTGTGCGCGCTTCATCGAACTAAGGGCATTGGAGTTCGTTCTGCCAAGGCTCTGATTGATTTTTTTGGCAATGTCGATCGTGTCTTTGAATTTGACAAAAGCCCAGAGTCTTTATCGGAGCACGTCAAAATATCGTCATTGAGAAACCGCTTAAAGCGTTTTTTCGAGTCTTCTGAGTGCCGAGAAATTGCGCGGCATGAACACGAATATATGCTCCGAAGCAACATTCAACTGATGAGGTTCGATCATGTACATTTTCCTGGCTTACTTAATCAGTGCCCCGACGCCCCATTGGCACTTATGGTACGAGGAGCATTGCCGAAAGCGAAATATTGGGTCAGCATCGTAGGAACCCGCCGCAACTCTGTCTTTGGAATGGACTTTTGTCGTACCGTAATCAAGGAACTAGCGCCTTTAAACCCGGTCATTGTCTCGGGTTTGGCCAAGGGTATTGATTATTTTGCCCATAAGACTGCTTTGGATTTAGGCTTGACCACGGTGGCTTGTCTTGCCCATGGATTGAATCAAATCTATCCCAAAGAACATCTTGCACTTGCAAAAGAAATTGAAAAGAACGGGGCCTTAATCACTGAGTTTTGGATGAATGCAGAATTTCATCCGAGTAATTTTTTGCAGCGTAATCGAATTATTGCAGGAATGAGCCCTGTGACCCTGGTGCTTGAATCGGGTGCTAAAGGAGGAAGTTTGATTACCGCTCAATTTGCCAATGAATATCATCGAGAGGTTTTTGCGGTGCCCGGGAACCCCAATCAAACCTCTTTTGCAGGATGTAACGAATTGATCAAAAATCACCAAGCCCATATGCTGACAGAAACAGCGGATATTGCGCGCATAATGGGTTGGGAAAAGCCTCTGTCGCAACAGGAAATATTGCTTAATATCGATCAGACACAAAGAGCCATTTTAAGGATGGTAAATGCCCATCCATACATCCATAAAGATAATTTGTCGCGCAGGTTAAATTTAAATGCGGGTATTCTCCAAGGGGCTTTGTTAAATCTAGAATTATCAGGACTGTTGTTGACCCAATCAGGCTGTTGTTTGCTTAGTAACCGAGGTGTTCGCGCACTCGCCCCATAACATCACTCGCGACTTTCTGCGCCTTTGCCGCTCCAATTGCCAGGAGCTCGTCCAATTGCTTGGTGTCATAAATCATTTGAGTAAATGATTCTCGTTGCGTGCTAAATTTGTTCATAATCAGCTCAAAAAGCGCTTGTTTTGCATGTCCATAGCCATAACCACCTCGAGCGTAATTTTGAGCCATAACTTCAATTTGATTTGGTTCCGCCAAGAGTCGATATAAAGCAAATACATTACAGGTTTGTGGGTCTTTTGGCGCTTCTAGAGGAGTGCTGTCTGTGGCAATGCTCATAATTTGTTTTCTAAGCGCTTTTTCTGGCAAGAAAATATCGATGACGTTATTTTTGGATTTACTCATTTTTTCGCCGTCTGTACCAGGGATGAGCTGAGTTGTTTCAGAAATTTTTGCCTCTGGAAGGACAAATAATTCCTTTCCGACCTTAGCGTGAACTCTTGAAGCAACATCTCTTGTCATTTCAATATGTTGCAGTTGGTCTTTACCTACAGGAACAATTTCTGCGTCATAAAGCAAAATGTCTGCAGCCATGAGCATGGGATAGGTAAAAAGCCCTGCGTTAACATCTTCGAGTCGCTCGGCCTTATCCTTAAAACTATGGGCTAGAGTAAGTCTTTGGTATGGGAAAAAACACCCAAGATACCATGCTAACTCTGTAGCGAGAGGAACATCACTTTGACGATAAAACACGGTTTTTTGGATATCTAAACCAAAGGCCAGCCACGCCGCCGCCGTTTTGTAAGTGTTCTCTTTCAGGATGGCACCATCCTTGATTTGCGTTAAGGAATGCAAATCTGCAATAAACAGGAAAGATTCGTTTTTTGGATTGTTGGCCATTTCGATTGCTGGTAAAATAGCCCCTAAAATATTTCCCAAGTGAGGGGTTCCCGTACTTTGTATTCCCGTTAAAATTCTGGACATTTTTACCGCTTTTATGCAAAGGTAAATTTTTTGTGTTATTCACTTAATCCAAATCCTTATTTTTGGAAGCATGAAGGCACTCCGCTACTTATTAATGCCGTTTTATCGCATTTGGTTTTATGCCCTAGTGATGGTGGGCATTACCATATTTTCCCCTATGCTCTTTTTAGGAACCGTTCGCGAGCAGTGGTACAAGATTTATTTTAAAGGCGCACGCTGGTGGGGTATGTTTGTGCTTATGGGGATGGGCTTTATTCCCAAAGTAGAGCGCCGCACTAAATATGTGCCGGGGGCGAGTTATATGTTTGTGGCCAATCATGTATCGATGGTTGATATAATGCTTATGCTTTACACAGCGAACCGGCCTTTTGTTTTTGTTGGCAAAAAAGAGCTTTCAAAAATCCCCATCTTCGGTTATTTCTATCGTCGCGGCTGTATTTTGGTCGACAGAAATGATCCGGCCTCACGGAGATCAGTATACTTCCAAGCACAGAAAAGATTGTCGGAAGGTCTCGGTATTTGTATTTTTCCAGAGGGCGGTGTTCCAGATCCAAAAATAGATTTATCGCCTTTCAAAGACGGAGCATTCCGTCTTGCGGTTGAGCACCAGATTCCCATCGCTCCAATGACTTTTGTTGACAATAAACGTCGCTTCCCCTATTCATTTTTTGAGGGTAGTCCAGGAACATTAAGAGTGGTTTGTCACCCTGTGATTGAAACCAAAGGGCTTGGCCTAGAGGACCGCAAAGACTTAAAGGATCAGACTAGAGCCCTAATTGAGAGTGCTCTTATGGGCTAAAATTGAAATTGCACACCGCTTAATAGGACGAGTTGATAGGGCGTGAACTCAACACTGGCGTCTTTGTATGCACCCAGTTGATATTTGAAGGTTGGCTCTATTTGAAGATTAAAGCCATTGAACACATTATAGCTAAGACCAAACCCAATATTTGTTGAAAAGCTAAATTGATTTAGGTTGTTCAAGCGGCCCAGTACATATCGATTTTGCCCATCATTCACACTCACTTCGTTGTTATTCAAGAGCAAGCCTGAGACGCCACTGATTAAGGATAATTTTACTTGTTGATCAATCAAGGCGTAGGACAATTCAACGGGAAACTCTAAATAATTTAAATTGGCACGGAGGGTGGTTTCTCCTGTGGTAGATTTTAAATTAAGCTGGCTGTATGGATTTGAGGGGTCCGGATTAGCTGGAACAGTTCCTTTGTCAAAAACACTGATAATGTTTCTATTGTCATTATAATTAACTGAACTTAGGCCAAATGCGGCAGGTCCAGTGGCAATTTCAATATCTTGAGTGGCATACCCCATGGCCACACTATTAATTCCCGCTCTTAGGGTAATGCGCTCATCAAAGTCGAGATTGATTCTAAGGCCATAGCTAAAGGTGATGTCTCCCTGACGAGCGTTGTCCGAAAGGCTCGGGTCAAAAACTGAACCCTGGCTTAAGCTATTGTAATAAACAGGACCCGCCACAGGCATTATGGACCAGGCCTGATTTTCAGACTCATCTTTTAAGGGCGCGGTAACGTCTTGGTCAGCGACCAGACTGGTTACGGGGCCTTGAAGTTTCTCAATGATTTCAGCGGGGTTATTTTCTTTTTGATCCCCTATGGCGATATTTGTCGAAGCGCCAGTCGCTTTAGTCTCTTTGGCGACAGGAGTTGTCGTTGCGGCAATTGTTGTTTCCGAGGAAACAGCTGCCGTCGTTGTTGTGGCTGTTGACCCTTTGGCTATAATCGTCCTGGTCGCAGCTGGGTCCCTGTTTGGCTGAGCATCGACGGCTACGTCCGTAAGTTCTGCTCTTGCCTCATCGGTCGTTTCCTTTTCTCGGGCAAGATTTGTATTGGTGTCAGCGGACCCCTCTGTAGTTAATGATCCATTTATCGTCGTATGGCTTGATAAGGATGAATCGCTTGAATTTTTTTGGGTGTTATCCACTAAAAATTCTGCGGTTGGTTCGCCGGTCTCGTTTATCTTGTTTGGGTCAGAAAAAGGAGCTGAATCTGGGACTAATTTTTCTGTGTTTAGTGCCAATGAAATATCCTCAGCGTCTTGAGCTGGATTTAAAAATATGATTAACGCCAACGAAGCCGCAGTGGCAACAATAGCGCCAGCTTTCCCCCAAAGAGGAATAATCAAAGGCCGTTTTTTGTTGCCTTTGTCTAGTTTACGCTCTATTTCGGGCCACAAATCTCGTTCTGGCAACTTTTTATAGTCGCCAAGATTATTTTTTATTTGTTCTTCCCAATTTTGTTTCATCTCGACTTAACGATCATTGGCCTTGTTAAAGGCATTTATTTTTTGCTGCAAGAGTTGGCGCGCTCTAGCTAAATTCGATTTTGATGTTCCATCGCTGATTCCTAAAAGTTCAGCAATTTCTTTATGTGTGTGCCCGTCCAGCACATACAAATTAAAAACCAAGCGATAACGCTCTGGCAGCTCTTGTATAACACCCAACAAGAAGGGTAAGGGTAACGTTGCTGAATGATTATCCGCATCATCATCGATTTTTTCCTCAATCAAATCATCAGCAGGCAAGTCGTAAAGGCGTTTTTGCCTGTATTTCTGAAGCACTGTGTTGATGGCGATTCTTTTCATCCAGCCTTCAAAAGACCCTTTGCCTTGATATTGTCCGATGCGCTGATAAATCGTAATGAAAGCATCTTGGAGGTTGTCCTCGGCTTCCATTTGATTGGGCGCATACTTCAAACACATTCCATAAAGCACCGAACTGTATTTTCGGTACAATAATTCCTGTGCCTGTCGGTCATTATCTTGACACCTTTTTATGAGCTCTTCTGTAGACAAATACGAATTGATTTTATATCCATAGGCGGTGCTTATGGCACATTTCGCATCTGACTCTACGACAGTAAGATGCTATTCTATTAAAGGGGTTGCGTCTTCCAAAAAAATTAGGAGGCCAGAGTTTTAATTGCCTGCGTGATTTTGCCTTCTAATTCTTCCATTAATTCAGGGTTGTCTGTGAGGAGGTTCTTCACAGCATCTCTTCCTTGTCCAAGTTTTGTGTCATCATAACTGAACCAAGAACCACTTTTCTTGATGATTTCGTAATCAACTCCTAGATCGATGATTTCTCCAATTTTTGACACACCTTCCCCGTACATGATGTCGAACTCAGCAGTTTTAAACGGCGGCGCTACCTTATTCTTAACGACTTTTACGCGCGTTTTATTTCCTACGGCTTCGCTATTATTGTCTTTGAGCTGGGTTGAACGTCTTATGTCTAAACGGATAGAGGCATAAAATTTAAGCGCGTTCCCTCCAGTAGTGGTCTCGGGATTGCCAAACATTACTCCAATTTTTTCACGTAGTTGATTGATGAAAATAACCGTACACTTGGTTTTACTGATCGATCCCGTGAGTTTTCTCAGGGCCTGAGACATGAGACGAGCATGGAGCCCCATTTTACTGTCTCCCATCTCTCCTTCTATCTCACTTTTTGGTGTAAGTGCCGCCACGGAGTCTATAATTATGATATCAATAGCGCCACTGCGTATTAGATTATCCGTAATTTCAAGGGCTTGCTCAC
>CALJFV010000023.1 GCA_938074515.1 uncultured Flavobacteriaceae bacterium | reverse complement strand
ATTTGCTCATGCCTAACGAGGCGGCGCTAGTTGATTATTATATCAACGCTACGGCAAATTCAGGAAAAACCCTTTCGCGCCCCATGGTTGCTCCAGAGGGTTTTTGGACCATAAATGTGGGCAATTTATCCCTGGAGGACTTTAGTAGTACGCGTTTTATTTCGTCTGCAGTTCCTAACCCAACTTCGGGATCAGTAAAATTTAGGCTGAGTCAAATTCATGAGCCCGTTCAGATCACAATTCATAACGTTTTGGGCCAAGAGCTTTATCGAGGAACTATTCCTCAGGGGCACGGAAGTTTTGAGCTAGCCTTAAATCCTGAATGGCAGGGTGTTTTATGGGTGCAGTTTAGTGGATCCTTTGGAACGGTCTATCGTCAGGTATTAAAGCTTTAATAAAAAGTTTGTTTAGCCGACTCATTAAGTGTCGTTAAGGCGTGCTTCAAAACCATCGATGCTCATCGCGTCTGCAACATCATAATTTCCGATTGCTGTGCGTCTGAGGGCAGTTAAATGTGCTCCGCTGCCCAGTGAGGCCCCAAAATCATGGGCTAAGGAGCGAATATAGGTGCCCTTACTGCAACGCACGTAAAATTCTACTTCGGGCAACTGCAGCGCACTTATGGTAAATTCCTCAATGGTGATTTTACGCTCAGGCAATTCTGTGGTTTTTCCTTCTCGTGCGAGGTTGTAAAGTCGTTTTCCATCTTTTTTAATGGCTGAAAAAATGGGGGGTTTTTGAAAAATTGTACCGGTAAAACGCGTTAATGCGCCATCGAGCATTTCTGGAGTAATGTGATCGTAATTAAATGTCTCATTAATCTCTGTCTCAAGATCATAGCTCGGGGTTGTCGCTCCTAGTTTTAGACAGCCCGTATATTTTTTTTCTTGACCTTGAAATTCCTCAATAGATTTTGTCATGGCTCCAGTGCACAATATGAGTAGGCCTGTAGCCAGTGGATCTAGGGTTCCAGCATGGCCCACTTTTAACTTTTTTAATCCATAGTGTTTGCGGATCAGCCAGCGGACTTTGTTGACGACTTGAAATGAGGTCCAATTCAGGGGTTTGTCAATGAGGATAACTTGACCTTTTACAAACGGATTATCAGACATCACACCAGGCTTAGAGGCTGAACAAAAAAGTGAAGGGCCAACAAGGCAAGACCAATAATGACTCGATAATAGCCAAAAACTTTAAAACCATTGCGGCTGAGATAATTGATAAAGGTTTTAATCGCAATCAGGGCGACAATAAAACCAATCACATTGCCCAAAATTAGCAGATTAACATGTTCCTGGGTAAGCAAAAATCCATCTTGATAATAGTCAAAAGACTTTTTTGCTGTGGCACCAAGCATGGTAGGAACTGCCAAGAAAAAAGAGAATTCAGCAGCTGCGGTGCGCGATAGTTTTTGGGACATACCTCCTACGATACTGGCCCCGCTGCGAGAAACTCCAGGGATCATGGCCAAACACTGAAAAAAACCAATGAGAAAGGCAGTTTTATAGCCAACCTCTGTATCCGATCCTTGTCCAAACCACGAGTCTACCTTAATGAGTATGGCCCCACCGATGATCAGTGATATTGCCACCGTAACGGGACTTTCAAGCAATTGATCAATAAGATCATTGAACAAAAGTCCAAGAACTACCGCTGGTAAAAAAGCGACAAATAATTTTTTATAAAAATCAAAGGATTGAAAAAATCGTTTAAAGTAGAGAACCACGACACTGAGTATGGTCCCAAGTTGTATGGCGATGGTAAATAATTTGGTAAATTCTTCTTGAGCGATGCCAAAAAAAGAAGAGGCAATGATCATATGTCCAGTCGAGGATACGGGTAAAAATTCGGTAAGTCCCTCGATAATGGCCAGGACGATGGCTTCCCAATAATTCATGATTCTGATTTATCTTGAGGTTTGAGTATGGCATAAACCTCAAGGCCAAATCCAATAAGAATTAAGGCTGGCGCCAAACGGATTCTCCGCCAACTGTATATTTCAGGATTGAATACTTCAGGATTCTCACTGCCACCGCCAGCCATGAGAATAAAACCTAACGCAATAAATGCAAGACCTGCTAACATGAATTTGTAGTTGGATTCGTGAAAGACAAATGAAGATTCGGCTTGTTCCTTTTTTCTTTTTTGTTCCCCCATATCAGATTAAAAATGGTCTAGTTTAGCGTGCCGCTAAGTTACGTTTTTTCTTTTCATTCCCATCCGCACAACAGCGCGCCAAGACTTTTTGCAGACTTACGGTGAATGAAATAATTCGTCCGGTTAATAATATAATTCGTCGCTCCGCAGATTTAAGAATCTTCGGGTTGCAAAAAAGGTACTCGAGCCACTAATGATAATTCCTGCACTCAAAACAAATACCGCCAACCATGCGTGACCCTTAAAATCACCCACAAGATCCAATTCTGGAAAGTAGTCATTCAGGGCCCATAATACCCCAAATAAACCTGATAAGGCAATTAATGCACCAAAAGTCCCAAATAAAATACTTTGACGTATAAAGGGCGCGCGAATAAATCCTTTAGTGGCGCCAACCAGTTGCATGGTCTTAATGGTAAATCGTTTAGCGTAAACAGAAAGGCGAATAGAGTTATTGATCAGCACTATGGCAATAATCAAAAAGATGCCACTAATAATCAAAGCCCAAAAACTGATTTTTTTGATGTTGTCATTGAGCAAAACAATTAAGGGCTTGTCGTAATTAACCGACTCGACAAAACTGTTTTCCAATAATTCATTTTGAATATTTTCGATTTCTTCGGCGGTGACAAATTCAGCGAGCAAAAATATATCGATGCTGTTTTTTAAAGGGTTATCCCCGAGAAATTCCATGAAATTCTCACCAATTAGGGCGCTGTGCTCCTCTGCAGCTTGTTGCTTGGAAACATAGACGGCATTTTTTGTGTAGGGAGCCAGTCCAATAGTTTGCTGCAGCTGATCAATTTCAACGGTTCGTGCATCATCTTTTAAAAAGATCGTCAATGCGATTTGCTCTTTAAAATGGTCTGCCACCTTTTTGGAATTGATCAAAATGAGCCCTAAAACTCCGAGTAAGAATAAAACAAGTCCAATACTCACCACCGCAGAGATATACGAGGAAATCAGACGTCTTTTTTGGAATTTTTCAAAGGAGCGACTCATAATTAAGTTAGATTCAGTGTAAAAATACAAGGAATTTTGGGATGAGGGAATACCTTGGGTTTAAACTTTTCTCTTTCGGTCAATAGGTGTAAATTTGCCTCCAATAAAACGTTCGAGGTTTTAATATCAGCGCATTATGAGTAAATATACTTTTCGCTCTATCGAGGAAAAATGGCAAAATTTTTGGGCCCAAAATCAAACTTTTGCCGCCAGTGATGATACTGGAAATAAGCCAAAGTTTTATGTCTTGGACATGTTTCCTTATCCATCGGGTGCAGGACTCCATGTAGGACATCCCCTGGGTTATATTGCCAGTGATATTTTGGCGCGCTATAAAAGACACAAAGGGTTCAATGTTTTACACCCGCAAGGCTATGATAGCTTTGGTTTGCCTGCAGAACAATACGCGATTCAAACCGGCCAGCATCCCAGTAAAACCACCCAAGAAAATATTGCCCGTTATCGAGAGCAGCTCGATCGTATGGGATTCAGCTTTGATTGGCAGAGAGAAGTACGCACCTCTGATCCCGAATATTACCGATGGACTCAGTGGATTTTTATTCAACTCTATGAAAGCTGGTATGATCCAGGACAAGACAAAGCCAGGCCCATTAGTGAGCTGATTGCTCTTTTAGAACAAGGAGGCAGCAGCGCTTTAAGTCATGACTTAAGTCGTGTATTGAATGAGAATCTAACACTGGAGCGCTCTACTTTTCAGCCCGAAGAATGGCAGGCTTTTAGCCCTGAGCAAAAGGAAGCCATCTTGAGTCAATTTCGCTTGACTTATTTGGCAGAATCTGAGGTAAATTGGTGCCCTGCATTAGGGACAGTCCTGGCCAATGACGAAATTCTTAACGGCGTATCAGAACGTGGCGGACATCCCGTAGTACGTAAAAAAATGAAGCAGTGGAGCATGCGTATTACCGCCTATGCTCAGCGTTTATTGGACGGGCTTGATCATTTAGATTGGCCTGAGCCTCTGAAGGAATCTCAAAGACATTGGATTGGCCGTTCACAGGGGGCGTCTGTGGTTTTTGATGTCAAAGGACACCAAGCCAATATCGAAGTGTTTACCACGCGTCCTGATACAATCTTTGGCGTGAGTTTCTTGACATTAGCTCCAGAACACGAATTGGTTGCCGCACTTACTACCGCTGACCAAAAGCAAGCCGTGGAGGACTACGTTCAAGCGAGCGCTCAGCGAAGCGAGCGCGAGCGTATGGCCGATGTTAAGCGCATCAGCGGAGTCTTTACGGGTGCCTACGCAATCCATCCCTTAAGCGGTGAAGAAGTGCCAATTTGGATTGGGGATTATGTATTGGCCGGGTATGGTACGGGAGCAGTAATGGCCGTACCCTGCGGGGACCAGCGTGATTATGATTTTGCCAAGCACTTTGACCTGCCTATTCCGAATATATTCAAAGATGTTTCAATCGAACATGAAGCGTATGCGTTAAAAGATCCTTGTGTTATTGACCAAAGTGATTTCCTTAATGGGTTGAATTATCAAGAGGCGTGTTCCGCGGCGATAAACGCTCTAGAGGCATGTGGTCACGGTCGCGGCACCATTAATTATCGACTGCGTGACGCCGTTTTTAGTCGTCAGCGTTATTGGGGGGAACCGTTTCCTGTTTACTATAAAAATGGTTTGCCGCAAATGATTGATTCTGAGTACCTACCCCTTATTTTGCCCGAGGTCGGAGCCTATTTGCCAACTGAAGACGGCGATCCGCCGCTCGGTCGTGCAGATAAATGGGCTTGGGATACGGCACAGAAATGTGTCGTCCTGAGTAAAAATATTGATCATCAAACGGTATTCCCTTTAGAACTCAATACGATGCCCGGCTGGGCGGGCAGTAGTTGGTACTTTTTCCGCTATATGGATCCTCAAAATAAAGAGGCCTTTGCCGGTAAACAGGCTTTAGATTATTGGGGTTCTGTGGATTTATACATTGGGGGGAGTGAACACGCCACAGGACACCTCTTATATAGCAGATTCTGGGTGAAGTTTATGCTTGATCGTGGGTTTGTAAGCGTTGATGAGCCTTTTAAAAAATTGATAAATCAAGGAATGATTCTAGGAGAGAGTGCCTTTGTTTATCGCACTGCCGATGGAAAGCAACTGATTTCCGCGGGACGTATCCAAGATTTTGATTTGCAGAAGTTGCAGAGCGTGCATTGTGATGTTTCTATGGTGTCTTTGACAAATGACTTGGCGGTTGAAAAATTTATTACGTGGCGACCAGAATATGAAGGTGCAGCAATTATCTATGAGGCCGATGGCACATTTAAAGTAAAGCGCGAGGTCGAAAAGATGTCAAAATCTAAGTTCAATGTGGTTAACCCAGATGATATATGTGATCAATACGGGGCGGATACACTGCGGCTTTATGAGATGTTTTTGGGGCCCTTAGAGCAATCAAAACCTTGGAGTACCGCTGGAATTACAGGAGTTCATGGATTTTTAAAAAAACTTTGGAAACTCTATCACAGTGGTGACTCAGAGTCTTTTTACAGTTCTGACAACGAGCCAAGTTCTGAGGCTTTGAAGGTTTTGCACAAAACCATAAAAAAGGTGAATTCAGACATTCAAGAGTTTAGTTTCAACACCTCTGTCAGCACCTTTATGATCGCTATAAATGAGCTCAGCGCACTGAAAGCCAATGAGCGTAAAATTCTAGAGCCTCTAGCCGTGTTGATTGCCCCTTATGCCCCGCATATTGCAGAAGAGCTTTGGGCCAAACTGGGCCATGATCAAAGTATTGCCTATGCAGCTTATCCTGAGCACGACCCAAAGTACTTGGTGGAATCTACTAAGACTTACCCTATATCATTTAATGGAAAAACTAGATTTACCCTTGAACTCGCTATGGACCTCACTAAAGATGAAATCGAGTCAACGGTAATGGCCGATGAACGGACCAAAACTCATTTGCAGGGAAGAACGCCTAAAAAAGTCATTGTGGTCCCGGGTAAAATCGTCAATATAGTCGGTTAGTTTTTTATTTAAATTCGGTCAGTATGTCATACAAATAATATAATATTGTTTTGGCACTAGTTTTGACGTCTTGTCGTAAATTCTAAGATTTAAATTATGTCTGGATATTATCTTTTAGCAGGGCTAATTTTTTTAGCAAGTTGGTGGGTGAGCAACACCCTTAAAAAGAAGTTTGCCCACTACAGTAAATTGCATTTGCGCAATGGAATGAGCGGTAAAGAAATCGCAGAGCAGATGCTCAAAGACAATGGGATTTATGATGTACAAGTTATTTCAACACCTGGTCAATTAACAGATCATTACAATCCTACGAACAAAACTGTGAATTTAAGTGAATCAGTTTTTCATCAGCGCAATGCTGCTGCGGCAGCCGTTGCGGCTCACGAGTGCGGTCATGCTGTGCAGCATGCACAGGCTTATTCTTGGTTAACCATGCGCTCTTCAATTGTGCCGATGGTTGGTGTAGCGAGTAAGTTGTCCAATTTTGTGATCATGATGGGGCTTATTTTATCCGCTACAGGATCCGCACTAGGGAGTTCTTTATTTCTATTGGGTATATTGCTTTTTGCGACTACGACTGTATTTTCTGTGATCACGTTACCCGTTGAATTCGATGCGAGCAAACGGGCTTTGGTTTGGTTAAAAACCAAAAACATGGTCACTACAGAAGAGTTACATGGTGCAGAAGATGCTTTGAATTGGGCAGCGCGGACCTACGTCGTCGCTGCACTGGGTTCATTAGCGACACTAATGTACTTTATAATGGTTTTCTTGGACCGACGATAAATCATTGGCATTCCGGTTTTTCTTCCCAATTTTTATCCAGCAACATTGTTCGGATTATATCCCATGTAAGGCACGTGACACTCTTGAAACAGAACCCCATATTGGGCTAATTCCTCTAATATTGGGGTATAAACTTCTTTATTAATGGGTAATTGTACCCCTGGGTTTTGGATTACGCCATTGAGGATTTTTAGGGCGGCAATGGCTACGGGCAGTCCCACGGTCTTGGCCATTGCTGTGTTGGTTTGGTCTTCCCCAATAAGGACCATATTGCTGTCAATTTGTTTTTTAACCCCTTCAATTTCATAGCCAAATTTGTGGTACATGACAATCATATCCTTGTCCTTAGGTTGAAGCGCCCACTGATCCATTAAAATTTTTTGTAAGGCCATTGCAGGGCTTGCATTTTTAATGTCAATGGTTTTTTCGGTATTGAATAAATCCAGTTCTTCTAGTTTTCCCCACATTAGATCGTCTTGGTCGATTTTTAAATTATGTCGAAGCTTTAGAGCAACGGAATCTGTCGGGGAATAAGGCAAAAATAAATTCACAAACTCCTTGTAAGTCAGGTTTTCTGAATTGGGAATGCGATAACTGTCGTCCGTCATGCCGAGCTGTACAAACATGTTCCAAGCTTTGCTAAATCCCACATGTCGGATGGTGCCGCGATAAAGGGTTAATATATCTTCAAGGCCATAGATTGACCGATATTTTAATGAATTTCTGTTGGCGTAAGCTTCAAATCGTCCATGGCCTTCTATGTCTAAGAGTTCAGTTCTCCTGAAGAGTCGATGATAAGGGATGTATTTATAAGTTCCTTCCTGGATGAATTCGGCGGCACCCCCTTGTCCGGCCAAAACTACATTACGCGGATTCCAGGTAAATTTATAATGCCACAGATTCGTGTCGCTCTCCGGAGCGATTAAGCCTCCGGTGAATGATTCAAATAAAAGCATTTTTCCTCCTTGGGCCCGAATCTCATCGATCACCTTCATTGCACTCATATGATCGATACCAGGATCAAGACCACATTCATTCATGAAAATTAAGTTTTTGGCGCGCACCTCTTGGTCTAATGCCTCCATGGCGGGACTAATATATGAGGCTGTAACCATGTTTTTGCCGTAAGCCAAACAATCTTTAGCCACATCTAAGTGCATATGTGCTGGGAGCATGGAGATTACTATGTCATGGGCCTGAATCAACGATTGTCGTTGATCGGCGTCCTGAACATCAAAGGCGATACCGCGCGTATGGGCCATCCCTTGAATGTTTTTATTGGCGGCTTCAAATGATAAGTCAGCAACTGTAATTTCCAGTTGTTGATCCGGGGCTTTTTCAGCGAGATAATTAATCAGATTCGTGGCAGAGCGTCCCGCTCCGATGACAAGAATATGGCGCATGTACTTAATTTTGTAGTTTTAAGGTCGAAAGTTTGACGAATATAGAAAATAAGAATCGGAACAAATGCAGCACAAGGATAAAATTCAAGGCCTTTTATTGAGCTTATTGGGTGCAGTTACTGTAGTTTTAGGGGCATGGGGCGCTCATGGATTAAAGGATCAAATCACCGCTGAAGAATACCAGCGTTTTGAAGTTGGCCTTTTTTATCAGGTTTTTCATTTGATCGTCCTGCTGGTAATTTGGTCGAGTCATAAAATATCGTCCAGAGTAAAGCCATGGATTTATCGATTTATAGGATTGGGTATTTTGTTTTTTTCTGGTTCCTTATACCTTATGTCAGCTCAGGCGCTACTCTTTTTTGACCCTCTATTTCTTGGACCCTTAACGCCAATAGGTGGACTATTTATTTTAATAGGTTGGTCGCTTTTAGGTTGGGGTATTTTGAAAAAAAAGAGAGGATAAAGTCTGTTAAACTGAGGTTCAGTAAGGATTGAATTTTTTATTTTTGTGAGCACAATCTAACGCCAAAGTAATGGATACAAACCAAAATTCGAAATCGATTTCGCTAGAACAATATGGCATTAAGGCGGCTCAAGTTCACTATCAACTCAATTCAGAGGAACTACAGAAAGCCACTGTCGATAAGGGAATGGGTGTTGAGACAGATAACGGTACCCTCGCGGTTAACACAGGGGAGTTTACCGGGCGTTCGCCAAAGGATCGATTTATCGTAAAGGACCAAATAACTGAAGATAAA
>CALJFV010000022.1 GCA_938074515.1 uncultured Flavobacteriaceae bacterium | reverse complement strand
TTTTAGAAAATTTTTTTTTAGTCATGGCGATAGGACAATAAATTAGCCAAGAGTTTATACGCTCCTGAAACGCCATCAGGAATCTGTCTGAAAAAACTTATTCCCGTATACACTACAGTTCCTTTTCCATAATGCCCCAAGATTAAACCACCTTTAGTTTGGGCTTCTCCAGGATCATTCATGCCAATTAGGGGCGTGAAATCTGGACTCCAAGATTGAGCAAAATAGAGTCCGCGTTCTTGAACCCAGTGTTCAAAGTCCTCAGCACCTATTGTATTCGGCTTATTGAAAATTGGATGTTTTGGATCCAAAAATGTCACGGGCGCTTCTTGATCAGTCACGCGATCTCGACCAAGTGAAAAAGGCAATGGTCCCATTTGCTTGGTGAGTAAGCCCGAGGTGGTTTGATATTGAATCAAAAGCAATCCGCCCTGTGCGACATAGGTATTAATCATTTCCATACGCGCGACAAGAGCCTGGCTCGTATTAAATGCACGAATACCCACCACAAGAGCGTCTAAAGCGTTTAATTGTTCCCTGTTTAAAGTTTCAGGTTCTAATGGGATCACTTCATAACCCAGCTCTTCTAATCCCATACTTACTTGATCGCCTGCGCCTTGAATGTAGCCTATGCGTTGAGTTGTTCTGGATACGGTCATTTTAAGAACGTTTGTTTTCGCCTGTTCCAAGACCGTAATTTTAGGTATGTGGGGATACTGAATTTCCAAAAGTGATTTTGAGTAGTATTGATCACCAATCTGAGCTAAAGGAATCAGTTGGCCTGTTTGAGTTTCTTTGGGTGGATAGATATCAAAACTCAAATTGATTTGACTCCCTGCTTTCGGGATCTCAAAATCAATAAACTTCGGCGATACACGCCATTTTTCGGGATGTTGTAGACTAAGAGTTCCCTTTTGTGCATCACGATGCGCCGTAAGGATAATGTTTAAAGATTTTGGCTTTTGGTCATTAAAGACCATAACCGCTTCAGAATTGGATAAAGTCAAAGCAGGTAAGACCACAAAGGGATGGAATACTTCCCCTTGAACGCGGTCTCTGTATTTATAACGCAAGGGTCTAGTGATGGTAAACTCATGGCCTGACAGAGTAAAGTCCAAGCTAACGTTGACCGGTTCTGGGCCAAATGCAGTCCCGATAAGATCGCTGTTTGACACATTGAATCGACCTGATTCAGCCTGATTTTTTAACCAGTAGGGAGTACTCAAGTCAATTGATTTCAGGGGGGCCTCTAAAGACTCAACCTT
Source organism: uncultured Flavobacteriaceae bacterium (assembly GCA_938074515.1). GTDB lineage: Bacteria > Bacteroidota > Bacteroidia > Flavobacteriales > Flavobacteriaceae > BACL21. The sequence continues at coordinate 9,331 of CALJFV010000022.1, read as the reverse complement.
AAAGGATCCCAAGGCTGTGATTAATTGTGGTTGGGTGTTTTCAAAAAAATACAATTGGTCCGAGTACACTCTATTGAGTAGTAGCGCTTGATGACTTCGATTTGTAACCTCTACTTTTGCCATGACCTCATCATTCGGTGTTACATAGGGCAGTGAGGATTCTGCTGAAACATACAATCCCAGGCACTGAGTTATAATATGGGTTAAAGATTGAGTCTTTTGATTTTTTATAGGGCTTTCAGGTAATTTTTTGAGTTCCTCTAAAATGCTCAAGAGCTCAAGAGCGTGCTTTTCAGGGCTTTTAAAGTCAAAATTATCGATAATCTTCTTTAAGCCTTGAACGATGAAATGGTCTTGATTGAGGCCCAAACGCTGCCAATCTCTTGAGACACCCTCAAATGGATTGTTTTTATCTTGAGGTAAATCTCCAAGAATGAGTTCAAGGTACTCTGTTTCTTGTTCACGACTGCTCAGACTGCCAAATCCTTGAGATTTGTGCATGCTCCGACTCTTTGCCGCGAGCTCTCCATTGGACGCCCCTAAGGGGGCATAATATTGGCCTACAGGAAGTTCTAGTAAATTCGTTTTATCTGCGGCGTCAAAGGCCTCTTGACTGCCATAAAACCACCACGAGGTATTAAAAAAAAGTCGTTTTGGTTGCCAAATTCCGTATTGCGTTGCTGATTCTGGATCGTAATTTGGATCATTGGCCTTATCAAAGGCTTCGATACTCAATAGGGCAGAAGCTGTATGATGTCCGTGCGTCGAACCCGGAGTCCGGTGATTAAATCGATTTACAACAAGATCAGGTTTAAATCGACGAAAGTTCCGCACAACATCGCGTAAAATTTCCTCATGACCCCAGGTTTCAAGAGCTTCACTAGGGTGTTTGCAGTAGCCAAAATCTAAGGCTCGTGTAAAAAATTGACGCCCTCCATCGATCGACCGCGCCTTAAGCAGTTCGTGGCTTCTGATGATTCCGAGTGTTGTTTTTAGTTCTGGACCAATGAGATTTTGTCCTCCGCCACCACGCGTTAGAGAAAGATAAGCGGTTTGCGCGCGTTCATGATTCGCGAAATAAGTGATAAGCCTCGTGTTTTCGTCATCAGGATGCGCTCCAATATAAAGTACAGAGCCAAAAGTGTTGAACTTTTCCAGTGCGTGATAAATCTCACTGGAGTTCCATTGCTCTGGGGACTGAGCCTGTCCAGAATGAAATCCGGAATAAACAAGCCCCAGACCAAGCAACATGCTTTTCAGAATTCCGGTTTTTGAAATATTTTTTAACTTAAAACTTAATTCGGTCATTGGCTTTACGAGTAAGGATAAATTCTCTTAAGGTACTTGAGTTTTTTCGTTCATATTGGATGAAGGGTCTGAAGGAACGTTTGTGTTTTGATTGAGAATACTTACCCCTTTTTGCAAGACGAGACTGTTAGGATAGGTGATTCTTTGCCCGGCATCATTGAGAATAACAATATGAAAGGTCTTGATGTCTTCAATAATTCCAACATATTCGTATTCTTTATCGTGGATCATGATGCGATCACCGATTTTATAAGGAAAAGTGAAATACATGATAACGCCACTGGTGATATTGCTCAAGATAGACCATTGAGCAAAAAACGCCACGCCGATTACGGCGAAAATCGAGGACACAATTACCCCGAGATTGCGCACGTCAACCCCCCAGATAATAAAAACACCCACCAAGGCACAACCCAGAATAACATAGTTAATCAGTTTTGTGATTAACTGTGCGCGGCGGTCAATAATTTGTTCGTTATTTGAAAACCGACGAATCAGACCAATAATTAAGGCCCGAGAGATGAGTAAAATTAGGATTAAAACACCTGTGGCGATTAATTCAAAATAGAGATTACTTAAAGTCATAAAAAATTGCGCTATTGATTCTTAAAATTAGTCTTTTACTCGGCCTTTAACAAGCGAAACTAAATTTTGGTAAACCAAACGCGTGGGCAGGCCCATTACATTGTAATAACAGCCATCAATACGCGAAACAGCAATATACCCGAAAAAATCTTGTATTCCGTAGCTCCCCGCTTTATCTAGAGGGTTGTAGTGGTCCACATAATATTCCAGCTCTTGTCTTGTGAGGCCACCTAGCCAAACTTTAGTGCAGTCGTGAACAATTTTCGTTTCATTATTTGTTTTAAAACAGACCGAAGTAAACACTTCATGCATTTTACCACATAAAGACTCGAGCATTGACAAGGCATGATCTCGGTCACGGGGCTTTTCGACTGGACGTCCTTCAAACCAGACAATCGTGTCGCTTGTGATGATGATTTGATTTGAATTAAGTACCTGAAAGGCATCTGCTTTTTTATGCGCTAAATAATCAGTGATTTCATGGCCTTTCAGTTTATCGGGATAAATCTCTTCAATTTTACGGACTTCAACCCGATGGGGTATGCCCATGGATATGAGTAATTCTTGACGACGGGGCGATCCAGAGGCCAGGACCACATCATAAAGTTCAAATTCTTTATGCAGCATGTTATTTGATTTTACAGCCAATAAAGGCTCAAGAGGCCTAAGACTAGCAATAATTTTAAGGTCAAAGATAAGGACTTGGCTTGGCTTGGTCTTTCAATTTTAGTGCATTTGTATGTAATCCAAACGGCCAATGCCAAGGCCACAGTCAAATTTACCCCTAAGGGAATACTCGAGTTAAACGCGATGGCCGCAAATACCCCAAGACTCAGCACCAAAATAATACCAAAAGCTACCGCAATATTCGCAGTACGCGCGACCCCCAAAACTACTGGCAGGGTTCTGCGCCCGGCGTTTTGATCCCCATTAATATCCTCGATGTCTTTGATAAGTTCTCTAATGAAATTCGAAATAAAGCCCAAAAAAGCAATACGCCAAATCCAATGTTTCGTCGGGGCAAATAAGGCCTCAACTGCGTCATAAGATATATCGGTCAGGGCTTTGGCATAATGATTCAAAGCTAAATCCTGCGCCAGAATAAGGTTGAGCGCAACTAGGGCAGAAATTAATATGGGCCCTATGATAAATTTACTCCATCGAGAAAGATTGTAGCCAAAAAGGACGACACTAATGACGATAAATAAACAGACATAATTTGAATGTTCAACCGTATCATCGATAATGAATCCCAAATAAAAAGCAATGAGGTTGAGCGACATCCAAAAGGGCCAAAAAACGACCTTATGGGAAATTAACAGATTGGGCTTTTTCTCAGGCTTGTTGATGGCGTCAGTGCGCTGATCGTAGTAATCGTTGATTAAATAACCCGCCGCAGCCAAAGCGATGCTCGCCCACATCAATTGGTTAAGGACACAAAGGAGTTCGGGCGGGTGCTCCTGGAGATTATGACTGAGATAATGCCTGCTGTAGACCAACTGTATTATTTGATGCAGGCCGAAAATTAAAAGTAGATTCAGAGGGCGAAAACCAGAAATTACCCGCCGTAAAGAATAAAAGAATTTAGGCAGCATAATGGGTCAACTATCCTTCACGACCGCTAACCGAGCCCCCATTAAACCAGTTGCCTTGAGTTTTGAGTACTTGCTCGATAACATCACGCACACAGGCTTTCCCCCCTGAACGATGCGAAATATAATGGGCAATGGATTTTATTTCAGGTACCGCGTCCTGCGGGCAACAAGCCAGGCCCACCAGGGTCATCACTTCATAATCGGGTAGATCATCACCCATATAGCATACTTGATTTGCGGTCAGGCCATGTCTTTTGATAAAATCCAAAAGCAATTCTTTTTTGTGGTGTGCGCCGAGATGTACTTCACTAATTCCAAGGCCTTCTAATCTTTTTTGTACTCCGGGATTAGTGCCTCCTGAAATGATACAGATGGGGTATTTTTTGTCTGCGGCGGCTTTTAAGGCAAAACCGTCTTTTATATTCATATTGCGCAATAACTGTCCCTGTGTATCGACAATTACGGTACCGTCGGTCAAGACGCCGTCCACGTCAAAAACAAAAGCTTTGATCTCATTGAGAAGGGTTTTGTAGCTTGTCTCCAATTTATTTTGATTTTGAATGATCTCTGATGGAATCAGAAAGTAAGTTATAAATTTCTTTTAATTGTGCCTCATTGATTAAATTCAAATGCCGCTGAATTGTATTTAAATCGCCGCGTTTTGCCGGACCGGTTTGGGCGGAAATAGCCCCAAGGGTTAAGGCTTTTCTTGTCGTTTCCTCTATCAGTGGATGAAGTAGATCAAAGCCAATTCCTTTACTCTTCAGATGTTTTTGACTCAAAGCGTAGAGATGGTTGGTGAAATTATTCACTAAGACAGCCCCAAAGTGCAATTCTAATCGTTGTTCGGAATTGATATGAACCACTTTTTTGGAGAGTTTACGGGCCACACTTTCCAAAAGCACAAAGGTTTCAGTATTGTTTGATTCCAGGCAAATAGGAATTTGATCAAAACTAACATTATGATTCTTTGAAAAACTCTGTAGGGGATAAAATACGCCCCGCTTTGATTGTCTGGACAAAGCATCCATCCCAACCGTACCCGAGGTATGCACCAAACAAATATCCGGAGGCAATTTTCCTGACAAATCAGCGATGGCATCGTCGCTAATGGCGGCGATGTATAGGTCTGCACCTCTAAGTTGCTGCAGATCGTTAATGAGTTCAACTCCCTGAAAAGACTTTTGCTTTTGACTTGGACTGTAAATTTGGACCAAGTCAATACCCTCTGCAGAATTTAGATGTGCGGCCAAGTGTTGACCTAAATTACCGAATCCTAGAAGACTGATTTTAATCATGTCTCAAAAATAATCAATAAAGGGGGCTTAAGACAGAATTCTTAACATTTATCTATGATTTGGCAGGGGGATAAGTCACTATAGTTTGCGTATTTTTGCCAAAAATTTCGACATGCAGAAAAAAATCGCAGCGTTTTTATTTTCGACACGATTGACGGCTTTTTTATTCCTGCTGTTCGCGGTAGCGATGGGTGTAGGCACATTTATGGATCAAGGATATCCAAAACCACCCTCTCCATATGCCCGTGAATTAATTTTTAACGCCTGGTGGTTTGAAGCCATTATGGTATTTTTTGTCATTAATTTTTCAGGCAATATCGCTCGATTTAGACTCTACAAAAAAGAAAAATGGGCGACCCTTACCTTGCATTTGGCCTTTATACTCATCATCGTTGGTGCTTTTATTACGCGTTATATTGGTTTTGAAGGCGTCATGCATATTCGTGAAGGGGCCACCGAACGCACCTTTTTATCCGACCAAACTTATATTTCCACATTTATCGATGGAGATTACCAGGTCGACGGTGTGTTGATGCGCCGTAATGTTCCATCAAAACTCGTACGACTTTCGGAACGCTTAAATCCCGATGCTCAATGGTCGACAGATTATGCCGGACAGGCGGTAGATTTTAGTGTGGTTGACTATATCGCAAACGCCAAAGAAGGCCTTGTGGAAGATCCACAGGGGGATTTGTATCTCAAGCTGGTTGAATCCGGAGATGGTACCCGGCATGAACATTATCTGAAGGAAGGGAGTGTTGTCAATATCCACAATCTGCTTTACAGTTTTAATCAGCCGACTCCCGGGGCTATTAATATTGAATTCATTAACGGCCTCTATTTTATAGAAACCCCATTTGCTGGTGATTATTTGCGCATGGCAGATCAGCAAAAAGGCTTAGTAGAAGCTGAGGTTAAAGCAACGCTTGAATTGCGTTCCTTATATCAAATCGGCGGCACTGCCTTTGTTATTCCCGAACCAGCCTTGCGCGGAAAGATGGATTTAGTCAAAGCCAGTGACTCAGAATCCACAGGAAATGATGCCGTGATTGTTCAAGTCTCGACAGCAGATCAAACCGAGCGTATTGCGCTTTTGGGCGGAAAAGGCCTCAGTCCTGCGCCAAAAGTATTGGAGGTAGGCGGCTTGAGCATTGGCCTGAGCTACGGTTCAAAGGCTTATGAATTGCCGTTTAGCATCACTTTAAATGATTTCATTGCAGAAAAATATCCGGGTACAGAAAAGGCCTATTCTTCATTTAAAAGTAAGGTTACTGTCAATGATGAGACCGGATTTTTTGATTACGATATCTTTATGAATCACATTTTGGATCATGGTGGATACCGTTTTTTTCAGGCCAGCTTTGATCCTGATGAGCGGGGCACTGTTTTATCGGTCAATCATGACTGGTGGGGGACTTACACCACTTATTTGGGCTATTTTCTTTTGTATATCGGTTTGATGGCTATTTTGTTCGATCGGCATACGCGTTTTAAAGACCTAGAAAAAATGTTGGACAAGGTAAAGCGCAAGAAAAAAGCATTAATGTTTTTACCCTTGGCGTTCTTTTTTACGGGACTCGGCGCCCAGAACATGGCAATGAGCAGTCAAAAGGCTGATTCAATTGTTCTGGCTAATGCGGTGAATAAAGTGCAGGCAGAGGCCTTTGGACGACTCGTCTTGCAGGATAATGGGCGCATGAAACCAGTGAATACCTTTTCTAGCGAATTACTGCGAAAAATAAGCGGTCAAGATCAATATAAAGGGCTCAATCCGGATCAGGTGTTTTTGTCCATGACTGAGTTTCCAATGATGTGGTACGGCATTCCTATTTTAAAATTGGACTGGCGTAATGATAGCATTAAAAAAATATTAGGAGTCAAGCCGGACACCAGACAAATAGCCTTAATTGATTTATTTGACCAGCGTGGAAACAGTAAAATCGACAGCTACGTTGCTGATGCGTCTGCAAAGACAAATCCTAACCAATTTGAAAAGGATTTTATCAAGCTCTATGAAAAGTCATACGTGTTGAATGAGGCCCTGGGTGGAGGAATTTTAAAAATTTTCCCGATTCCTGGATCTGTTGAAAACAAATGGATTTCCTATCAAGAACTGAGTGCCACCCCTTTAAAATCTGAAGATTCGTTATTTATTCGCAGCATCATGCCCATTTATTTTCAGGGCTTGCGCGAGTACCGACAATCTGGCGATGAAAGTATTGCCAACCAAGCTCTAGAGGCCATAGAGCGTTATCAACAAACCTATGGTTCCGCTGTATATCCGTCTGAGAATAGGGTCAGTTGGGAAATTGCATACAATCGCTTAGATCCGTTTAATCGGCTCTATCGCTACTTTGGGCTTTTTGGTGTTCTGATGTTGGTGGTCATTGTGGTTCAAATTTTTAGTCCAAAGTCTTTTTGGAATTATGCGGTTCAACTCTTCAAAGGGCTCATTTGGCTGCTATTTATTGGGATGACCCTAGCTTTAGCGGCACGATGGTATATCAGTGGACACGCCCCTTGGAGTGATGCTTATGAGAGTGTTATATACGTCTCATGGGCCACTGTATTTTTTGGCTTGGCTTTTGGGAGAAAAAGTGATTTAACCGTTGCGGCTACAGCTTTTGTCGCTTCTATATTATTATGGGTTGCTCATTTGAGTTGGCTCGATCCGCAAATAGCCAATTTACAGCCTGTTTTAGACAGTTATTGGTTGATGATTCATGTTGCGGTAATTGTGGCAAGTTACGGTCCCTTTACCCTCGGACTTATTCTGGGAACTGTGGTTCTCCTTTTGATGTGCCTCGGGACTCGAGAAAATCGTCATAAAATCATGCTTAATATTAATGAATTGACCATAATCAATGAAATGGCTTTGACCGTTGGTCTTGTGATGTTAACCATTGGTAATTTTCTTGGAGGTCAATGGGCTAACGAGAGCTGGGGGCGCTATTGGGGCTGGGACCCAAAGGAAACTTGGGCCCTGATTAGCATTATGATTTATGCCTTTGTAATTCACAGTAGACTCGTTCCTGGGTTACGCGGAAAATGGACCTTTAATGTGCTGTCAATTTTTGCTTACGCCAGTATTATGATGACCTATTTTGGGGTGAATTTTTATCTCACAGGATTACACTCGTACGCCAGCGGCGATGTGCCTGTAACGCCGAGTTTTATATATTACCTCCTTAGCTTTTTCGTTTTCCTAAGTGCCATTTCATATTGGCGATGGCAAAAGATAAAATAGGCTTAATTGTATAGATAGTCTGGCTGACTTTTTAATAGAGTCTGGTCCTCACGAATTTGTTCTGCGATATCGAGTTTTTGATAAAGGTCCTTTGTACGGTCTTCTATTTCTTCAATGGTGGTCTTCATTTTTTTGGCGATAACCGCATTGGTTTTGCCTTCAGAGATATATTGAAGTAATTTGATTTCAAATCCATCGAGATCATATTGCATGATTAAATTTTCTAGATAGAGGTCTTCAACAAGTTTCTCAGTTTTGGCACGCGCTGTAAAGGCCTCTTGACGATCCATGAATATGCGCATTTCTAGTTGTCTCATGTCTTGCTCGCCTTTTAGGGATTGCATTCTATAGAGTAATCCATAGGTCATAGTGAGCACCATCAGGGTAGCGCTAATCTTTAAGAGTCCATCGCTGAGCCCGAATAGAGATTGTCCGAGCTGGTTGTAGATTAACTGATCCGTTAGGACAATGATAAAGGGGGTTGAGGCGAGAACAAAGATTTTGGCATAGCCACTTTCTTTGGCGCGTATAATTCCAAGAAAGAGGTATCGTGCCACAAGGCTCATCAAAATAAGCTGCGCGATTTGAACGTATAATATTGAATCTAATAAAACGTAAAACCCAATGGCCACAAGACTTAAACTCAAAAGGATTCCTGAGAGAATCTGAAGCTTAGGGGCGAATTGTTTCGCCAAAAGATATTGGTGAGAAAACAAACCAAATAGGGCAGTAAGCATCCAAAGGGTTCCTATTTCCAAGAACAGACTTTCCTTAAATTCTAGGGTAAAAAGCGCCGCCAGACCATCGAATTGAAAAATAAGGGCACTTAAAGAGGTCATGCCCAAAGCAAAAAGTCCAAAGGTTTTGTCTTTGAAAAGAACGAAACAAAAGGCATTCAGCAATACGAGCATCAGAACAAAACCATAAAACACTCCATTTGAAAAAATTTGGGTCTGTTGAAAAAACATCAAGATAGAGGTAGAATTTTGCTCTGTATTTTGGTTTCTAGGGCTCATTTGAACCTTCGATTTGTAGGAATTTTCTCTGAGTGATGTCGAATTATGCTTGACGGATTCAGAACTTAAACTTACTGTCTTTTGAGGTGAATTTTGGCCATCTAGAACAAAAGTCTCTACAATATTTTTGAAAAACTTATATTTTGATAAGTGCTCGGAATTTTGATCAAAATTTTATTTAATCTTATTTCTTTCCTCAAATTTAAAACCATAATCGATCAAATTTTTATCTTTTGGAAGAGGTGTTCCGACATTGTCAAATAGCTCATACATTACTCTAAT
>CALJFV010000021.1 GCA_938074515.1 uncultured Flavobacteriaceae bacterium | reverse complement strand
GGCTCAAGATTATTTAGAGGTTAGTGTTCGTCCCTATACGGACATGAGCAGCCTTAATCACGTCTATCTGATTCAAAGATCTGACGCTAAAGAAATACGCGAACTCGAAATACTTAGTCAAAATGAATTCTAGTACTCAGTGGCTTTCAATTTCGGGACGTTTTCTTCTTGTGCTCGCCCTTCAGATTCTGGTGATGGATCGCATATTGCTTTTTGGCTACGCAAATCCTTTAATTTATTGTTATTTCATCCTGTTGTATCCTCTTTCGGGAAATCGCCTTTGGTTGATTGTCTTGAGTTTTGCGCTCGGCTTAGGCGTCGATATGTTCAATGATACCGGTGGGGCACACGCAGCGGCCTCGGTCTTTTTAGCCTGGATTCGCCCCACGCTTTTAAACTTCTCTTTTGGGGTTAGCTATCAATACAACACTGTGAAAATTGCCAACGCCCCAATTGGTCAACAAATCATCTTTGTCCTCTCTGCGGTAATTTTACATCACCTGGTTTTATTTTCGCTTGAAGCGGGGTCATGGGCCTATTGGCTATTGGTGTTAAAATCAACGCTCATGACGAGTCTACTGAGCACGGTTTTAATCCTTACCGCCTTTCAGTTCTTTAACCGAAAAAATATATGAGAAAAAGCCTGCTGTTTTTTCTGGTATTCGTTGTTGGCCTCACTTATGTTGGCCGGCTATTTTATTTGCAAATTTACGACACAACTTATGCCCAATTATCAGACAACAATGCCATAAGAACAGTTTTTGACTACCCCCAAAGGGGTTATATTTTTGATAGAAACGGTCAACTCCTGGTGGCCAATCAGCCTTCCTACGATGTCATGGTAGTTCCCAGAAACATGAAACCACTGGACACCCTTGAATTTTGTGCCCTAATTAATTTATCCAAAGAAGATTTCGTCTCCGCCATAGAACGGGCAAAAAGATACTCGCCAAATCTGCCTTCAGTGGTGGCCGCGCAGCTTACAAAAAGTGAATTTGCCGGACTTTCCGAAAAAATGTACAAATACAGGGGGTTCTATATTCAAAAACGTTCCTTAAGAGATTATCAAGTGAACAACTCGGCAAATGTTTTGGGCTATGTTTCCGAGGTAAATGATTACACCATCAAAATGAACCCTGACTATCAGATGGGAGAACTTATTGGCGCAGCAGGGGTTGAAAAACAGTACGAAGGGGTGTTGCGTGGGCAGAAAGGCATCAAGTACATACAAAAAGATAATTTTAATCGAGATATAGGCCCTTACAAAGATGGTGCTTTTGATATACCTGCACGACGCGGCACAGACATCACCCTTACTATAGATGCTAAACTTCAAGAATACGGAGAATCTCTAATGATCAATAAACGAGGGGGCATCGTTGCTTTGGATCCGAAAAGTGGAGAAATACTGGCTTTAGTGGCCGCTCCAAACTACGATCCCGCACTCCTTGTAGGACGCCAACGATCAAAAAACTTTACTAAATTATACTATGACACGATTGCGAAGCCCCTATTTGATCGTGTACTTCAAGGAGAATACCCCCCTGGATCTCCATTTAAAACCTTGACCGCACTTATTGCACTACAAGAACGCGTGATCACACCTAATGATTATGTCTCCTGTTATGGCGGTTATAATTACGGTGGCGCGAAACCCCTGGGGTGTCATGATCATCAAACACCCTTGGCACTCATCGGAGGCATAGCCCATTCCTGTAACGCTTATTTTGCCAACGCTTACCGCAAGACCATAGACAAATACCCGACCCCTCAAGAGGGTATCGAACGGTGGCGACAACACCTGAGAAGCTTTGGGCTTGGCGATTACTTGGGCTACGACCTACCGGCGGGCAATAAAGGGCTGATTCCCGATGCTGAATTTTACAATCGCTTTTATCAATATCCCAAATATCGATGGTATAGTCCAGCGACAATTTCAAATTCTATTGGCCAAGGCGAGGTACTTTTGACCCCGATGCAAATGGTTCATTTTACCAGTGTCATTGCCAATCGTGGTTATTATTACACCCCGCATATCATAAAGAAAATTGGCGGACGTGATTCTATTCCCGAAGCCTATACCACAAAGCAAAACACCACCATTGATCCAAAGTATTTTGATCCTGTGATAGAAGGCATGGCTGACGTCTATGATTATGGAACCGCCTCAAAACCTTTCATTGGTATTCCGGGAATTGAAATCTGCGGCAAAACAGGAACTGCAGAAAACTACATAAAAATCAACGGCAAGCGCATGCAACTTACCGACCACTCTGTTTTCATCTCCTTCGCGCCAAAAGACGATCCTAAAATCGCTTTAGCGGTATTTGTTGAAAACGGCTACTGGGGATCCCGCTGGGCAGGGCGCATCGCTGGGCTGATGACAGAAAAGTACTTGCGAGACAGCATAAGCCGAAAAGATATGGAGCAATATGTCCTAAACGGAAGTTTAATGAACGAATATGAAAAACCATATTCAGGGCAACCATTTATAATAAATCAATAATGCGTTACCCTCAGAGAAACTCTAAAATTGATTGGTGGATTATCATTCTATATTTTGCCTTAGTTGGATTTGGCTGGCTCAATATTTATTCAGCCTCGTTGAGTGAGACACAAAATATTTGGGATTTGAATCAGATTTATAGCAAGCAATTGGTTTGGATTCTTTTAAGTATTGTCCTAATCATTTTCATTTTGGCTGTTGAAGCCAAGTTTTACGAACGTTTTTCAAGTCTCATTTATTTATTTGCATTAGGCGCCCTTGTTGGGCTTTATTTGTTTGGACAAACC
>CALJFV010000020.1 GCA_938074515.1 uncultured Flavobacteriaceae bacterium | reverse complement strand
GATCATTTACAAACCAATATTCCAAATATTTACGCCATGGGTGATGTGGTGCGCGGGGCAATGCTGGCACATAAAGCTGAAGAAGAAGGTGTGATGGTGGCTGAACTCATTGCAGGTCAAAAGCCGCATATTAATTACAATTTAATCCCTGGAGTTGTATATACTTGGCCAGAAGTAGCTTCTGTTGGCCAAACAGAAGAACAACTCATCGCCAGTGGTGTAGCCTACAAAAGTGGGCAATTCCCGATGCGCGCCCTGGGACGCTCTAGAGCAAGTGGTGATCTGGATGGATTTGTAAAAATTCTCAGTGACGCTCAAACCGATGAACTTCTTGGGGTCCATATGGTCGGGGCTCGTGTTGCGGACTTAATCGCCGAAGCGGTAACTGCCATGGAGTTTAGGGCAAGCGCTGAAGATTTGGCCCGTATGAGTCACGCGCATCCAACCTATGCTGAGGCCGTAAAAGAAGCCGCTTTGGCTGCTACTGAAAATCGACCATTGCACATATAATCGGTGACCCAGCGCGAGCGCTTTACTTTTGAATTTTCTTCGAGCCAAAGGCTCAAGAAAGCCTTGTTTAAATTTGGATCTAAGCAGGGTGATTCTAAAGTGAAATTATTCTTGGATGGGAACGCCCATCAAGATCCTCATGGATCGTTTGATGTACTACTCGCATTGGACCCAGCGAATATCTTAAGCATCGATTATTCGGTTTCAGGGGACTGGGAGCGCCTGAATACCTGGCAAAAAAACCAAAAGGACTGGTGTTTTGGTCATATTGCTTATGACTTTAAAAATGCCCAAGAAAATTTAAGGTCACATAACAGCGATTTCATAGGATTTCCTGAGGCTCATTTTTTTGTGCCCACCAGATTGTTTTTAGTGCACAATAATATCCTGACAGGCCTTTATCTCAAGGACAAAGCCCAACATTGGACTAAGGACCTGCAACAGATCACAGAACTCTATCAAGACTCAAGGGATCATGACCAAGAGAATAAGCGCTTTGGTAATGATTTCGGAATCGAATTAAAAGGACGCTGGACTCAAAAACAATACACGCAAAAATTTGAACAAATTCAAAAACATATTCAGCGTGGAGATATCTACGAGACCAATTTCTGTCAAGAATTTTATCGTGACCATGTGACGCTAAATCCAGCGACTTTATTCGAAAAGCTCAATGCCTTTTCCAAGGCCCCTTTTTCGGCTTACTACCAGGTCAAACATTGCTATGCCCTTTGTGCTTCTCCCGAGCGATACTTAACTAAAAAGGGGCGGACTTTAATTTCACAGCCCATTAAGGGCACACTCAAACGCTTGAGTGACCCCAAAAGAGATCAAGCCGGGGTTGTTGATTTTGTTCAAAACCCAAAGGAACGTCGCGAAAATATCATGATTACTGATTTAGTGCGGAATGATCTCTCTAGAGTGGCCGCCCGTGATACGGTCACAGTACAAGAATTGTGTGGCTTAAGAACTTATGCTCATGTGCATCAGCTGGTCACCACGGTAAGCGCCCAGATGAAAGAAGGACTTGACCCGGTCCAGGCGCTTAAAATGACATTTCCAATGGGCAGTATGACCGGTGTGCCCAAAATAAGAGCTTTGCAACTCATGGAGGACTTTGAAGCACATAAAAGAGGTTTATACAGTGGCACTATAGGCTATTTTACCCCCGAGGGAGATTTTGATTTTAATGTGGTGATTCGTACGCTCCTTTATAACGAAAAAGATCAATATTTGAGTTTGAGTGTAGGAGGAGCGTTAACCAGCACTGCCAACGCCCAAGACGAGTATCAAGAATGCCTACTCAAGGCAGAGTCTTTGCGGACTGTGCTTAGTCGCGGATAATCCTTATTTTAGAGCCCTCGCTAGCAGAACGTTTATGGCTTCTGCACCCAAAGTAATTAAACGAAGGCTGACGACCAATAAAAAAAATGGATCAAATTTTTGCTGCACATTGTGATCGTGAATTCAATTGGGACCCCAATCAAGCCTTGGTTGTGGCCATTAGCGGTGGAATTGATAGTGTCGTCTTAGTGCACCTGATGCACGCTTATCACGGTAATTTGATTCTGGCTCATATGAATTATGGCCTGCGCGGCATCGAAAGTGATGAGGATGAGGCGTTTGTCGCCGCACTGGGTGCAGAACTGGGTTATGAAGTGGTCATTGAGCGCGTGGCGCCCGAGCTAGTTAAAAATCAGCCCCAGGTATCTGTGCAGATGAAGGCCCGTGAACTTCGTTATGCTTTTTTTGAGCATGTGATGCTCACGCGCAAGGCGCAAGGGGTGCTTACGGCGCATCATGCCGATGATAATTTAGAAACTTTTTTGATCAATTTTTCTCGTGGAACAGGACTCAAAGGACTTACAGGAATTAAGGCCCATACTTCGGGTTTATACAGACCTTTACTGTCTTTTAAGCGGGATGAGATTTTGGCTTATGCCCAGAATAAAGGCTATACTTGGCGCGAAGATCGTTCTAATCAAAGCGATGATTACCAGCGTAATTTAATTCGTCATCACATCAGCCCGGGTTTCAACAAACTCGAGCGTCCGTGGGATCAAAGCCTCAAACAAACCCAGGGCTATCTACAACAGGCACAAACCCTACTCCAGGATTATTTAGATCAGATTGCTGCAGAAGTCATCACCCTCACAGAGGATGGGCTGTGCTTGGATTTAAAGCGTTTACAATCCTATCCAAACCACAAATTGGTTTTAATGGCGTTGGGTCGAGAATACGGCCTTAAAGCGGGGCAGGATATCGGTCAGTTTGCCGAGGCTCAAAGCGGGGCACGGCTCTTTACCAAGACTCACGAACTGCTCAAGGATCGCGATGTGATTCTAATCAATCCTATCGGGGTACAAGAGTTTTATGACCAAGAAACAATGGGTCGCAGTGAACCCCAAGAAGCGAAAGATCAATTATTTGATCGGGAAGGCGATGCAACTCAGACTTGGTTAATTACCGAGAAAAGCCATGGGCAAAATGCACCCGTTCAGTTTACATTTGAGCCAGTGGCGGCTATTGAGAACTTAGGGTCTGATGCGATTTTTGTCCCGACCGAGTTACTCGAGTTTCCTTTAAAATTGCGCCGATGGCAAAAAGGGGATATTTTTTACCCTTTTGGCGGTCCAGGAAAAAAGAAAATTAGCAAGTTTTTTAAGGATGAACGTTTATCTTTAATCCGCAAAAATAAAATCTGGCTTTTGGAGTGCGGTGATCGTATAATGTGGGTAATCGGTTTGCGCGGTGATGAGCGCTTTCGCGTACCTGAGTCATGTACCGAAATCACAAAGATCACGTACTTGGAAGTCTAACAAAAAATAACAACAACCAAAAAATAACAACGAATAACCAAAAAGCAATAACGAATTAATCATGAGATTAAGACTACTCCTTATCTTGAGTCTATTGACGGTTTCATTTTCAGTCAAAGCCCAGGAATTTATAAATCCTGTACAATGGTCTGTTTCAGTAGTTCCCACCGACCAGGGACATGACCTGATGATGACTGCTAAAATTGATCAGGGATGGCACCTTTACAGCCAAACCCAATTTGGTGATGAATTTGAAGGCCCCATCCGCACTGAATTTTATTACAATGCTTCAGATTCAACTTATGTACTGCAAGGTCCGACCCAGGAACCCGAGGTAACCCCAGTTTACGATCCAGTTTTTGAGCTTGATGTTATTTATTTTGAAGAAGAGGTTAGTTTTGTGCAGCCCATAAAAATTATAAACGCCCAAGGAAATACGCTAACCGCTGAGGTTTATTACTCGGTTTGTGATGCAGAGAAGTGCTTGCCTCCAGACACTAAAACATTTACACTGAACCTTGAGACCCTAGGCTTAGTCAAACAAGAGCTCGTGCTCACTGAGCGTGATTTAATGCTGTCTGAGGCCTTAAAGCTTGATTTAAAAGGTCAGGAAAATTACACCCCTGAAGAGGAAGAGCAGCAGGGACTGGGCACTATTTTCTTTTTAGGCTTCATCGGTGGTTTACTCGCGCTGCTCACCCCTTGTGTATTCCCGATGATTCCCCTTACCGTATCGTTTTTTACCAAAAGCGCTCAAAATAAGGCTAAGGGAACCATTAAGGCCATTACTTATGGAGCGTTTATCTTTTTGATTTATGTGCTGCTTAGCATTCCATTTCATTTATTGGATTCTGTACAACCTGAAATCTTAAACAACATCTCGACTAACGTTTATCTCAATGTGGCGTTTTTTGTGATTTTTATCGCTTTTGCCTTTTCGTTTTTTGGGTATTACGAGTTAACCCTGCCCCAGAGTTGGAGTGCCAAAATGGACGACAAAGCCAATCAGGTAGGCGGTTATATCGGGATCTTTTTTATGGCCCTAACTTTAGCCATCGTTTCTTTTTCTTGTACTGGGCCGATTTTAGGCTCCCTTTTAGGGGGCTCCCTCACCAGCGATGGTGGGGCTATTCAGCTCACTGCAGGTATGGGTGGATTTGGTTTGGCATTGGCCCTGCCATTTGCGCTTTTTGCCCTATTTCCGAACTGGCTTAATGCCTTGCCAAAGAGCGGGGGATGGCTTAACACAGTTAAAGTGGTCTTAGGATTTTTAGAAGTGGCCTTGGCCTTTAAATTCTTGTCTAATGCGGATTTAGTAGAGCATTGGGGACTGATCAAACGAGAGCTCTTTATCGGGATCTGGATGGTCTGTGCGGCAGGTATCGCCCTTTATCTTTTTGGCTTCATCCGTTTTCCACACGATGGGCCAAAGGGTCAAAAAATAGCCAAAGGCAATTGGTTTTTTGGGATTTTGAGTGTCGCAGCATTTATCTATTTAGCGCCCGGGCTTACCAATACCCCTGCGGCGAACCTTAAACTCTTGAGCGGATTTCCACCGCCCTTGTTTTACAGTTATTACGACAAAGGAACTAGTGCGCCCTTGGGATTAGAGGCGTATAAAGATTTTGATCAAGGGATGGCTGCCGCTAAAGCTTCAGGCAAACCCCTTATGATCGATTTTACGGGATGGGCTTGTGTGAATTGTCGCAAAATGGAAGAGCAGGTGTGGAGTACGCCCGAAGTTTTTGAATTGCTTTCCCAGCAATACGTACTAGTGTCGCTTTACGTCGATGACCGCAAGGCCCTCGACCCGGATCAGCAGTTTAGTTATGCCCAGCCTAATGGCCGTATAAAACAGCTTAAAACCGTCGGGGATAAATGGGCGACCTTCCAGACTATAAACTTTAAAAACAACTCACAGCCTTATTATATCCTTGTTGACGAGGATCTTAATTTACTCAATAAACCCGTGGGCTACACCCCAGATGTCGATGAGTATGCCCAGTGGCTAACTCAAGGACTGGAGGAATTTCAAAGAACGCATCAAGGGGCTGAATAGTTTGATTTTTTTTGGTCAGCGTATTGATCGGTAATCTGTGCAATGAACATAGGGTCCTTTAGGCCAATAGAGGCGCTATGAGGGAATTTTTGAAGAACGAAGTTGAAGTGAAGCGATTATATGAATAATAAAAACCGACTCGGGGTAATATTTGATTTAGACGGGGTTATTGTTGATACGGCTAAACACCATTTTATCGCTTGGCAACAATTAGCCCAGTCCCAAGGATGGCACTTTAGTCTTGAAGATAACGAGCAGCTCAAAGGCGTGAGCCGCGTCAGGAGCCTTGAACTGATACTGCAATGGAATAAGGCGCAAATCACTCCAGAGCTTTTTGAGCAGCTACTTAAAGAAAAAAACGAGCGCTACCTGAATCTTATTCGCGATATGGACCCTTCAGAGCGGCTCCCGGACGTGCAGCGCGTTTTGCAGGTCTTGAAGGATAGCGGCTGCGGAATTGCCCTGGGGTCGGCCAGCAAAAACGCGCGGCCAATTTTGGACAAAATTGAGCTCACGCCTTATTTCGACGTCATTGTAGATGGCACCAATGTCAGCAAGGCCAAACCTGACCCTGAGGTTTTTCTGCAGGCGGCAAATCAGCTGGGGATTGCCCCTGAAGATTGCGTAGTCTTTGAAGATGCGGTGGCCGGTATTCAGGCGGCTAAAGCCGCCGGTATGAGGGCCTTTGGTATAGGAGATCCCGAACAACTGACTCAAGCAGAGCGGGTATTTAAAGATTTTACCCAGCTAGATAACACTTATATAGAACAACATATTATCGGTCGATGAACATCAATTATATACAAGCAGACCCTTGGTGTTTGATAGAACAAGGATTTGATCCAAAACACATAGAGGCTTCCGAGAGTTTATTCTCTTTAGGCAATGGGGCTATGGGCCAGCGCGCCAATTTTGAGGAGCAGTATAGCGGCCAGACGTTTCAAGGCAGTTATATTGCTGGGGTTTATTATCCTGATAAAACCCGTGTGGGTTGGTGGAAAAATGG
>CALJFV010000019.1 GCA_938074515.1 uncultured Flavobacteriaceae bacterium | reverse complement strand
GAGCATTTCATTGACCACATCGACCCCAATTATATTTCCTTTTTCTCTCGAGAAATAGGCAAATTGAAGCAGTTCCATGCCGCCCCCAACACCGACATAAAGAATCTTGGGATTACGGCTTAAATCACGCGGATGAACCGTAGAACCACAGCCGTAATTCATCTCTTGCATGATTTTTGGGATTTTTAGTCCCGGTAATTCCCAAATGGGATTGGTGGTACAACATAAGCCAATATCTGGTGTTTCTGCTGCTTTTTTATAGACGTCTTTAGTCGTTTCTAAATAACTCATAAGGATAAACGCTCAATTAAAGTTTTAAATAATTTAACCATTTTAGGCTCGGCTTTTTTAGCACTGGCAATGATATCACTGATGTCAACTGGCGCCAAATGATCTGGATCGCACTCGTCAGTCAATACAGATATCGCCGCCACAGGTAAAGACAAATGATTGGCTACAATGATTTCGGGAACTGTACTCATCCCGACAGCATCTCCACCGATGAGTCTCAAGTAGCGATACTCTGCCTTTGTCTCGAGCTCAGGTCCCCGTACCCCAATATAAACCCCTTGATGAAGAACAACTCCTTGCTCTTGAGCTATAGACAGCATAGCGGCGCACATCTCTGGGTTATAAGGCGTGTTGAGGTCTACAAATCGTTCTCCCATTTGATCGACGCCTTTAAAGGCCAATGGGGAACAGCCTTGCAGATTAATGTGATCGGTAATAAGCATCATCTCTCCTTTTTTATAACTCAGATTTAAGGCCCCAGAGGCATTGCTTACCAGTAAACGCTTGATGCCAAGTGCATGCATGACTCGAATGGGAAAAGTTACTTCCTCGGGGGTATATCCTTCATAGAGATGAAATCTACCCTGCATGACGATTACTTTTTTTCCCCCAAGAATACCATAAATTAGTTTTCCTTGATGAAATTCCACAGTGGCTGTTGGAAAATGGGGGATGCTTATATAATGTGCTTCTTGCTCAACGGTAACGGCCTCGACGAGTTCCCCAAGGCCAGTGCCAAGCACGATGCCAATTTCGGGCTGGTCGAATCCACACTCGTGCAGATAGCTCCTGGCTTGCTCAACCTGTTTAATCAGTATTGGTTTCATTTTAATAAGGGTTTAAATACTTCTTCAGGATATAAATCTTCTATTCGATCTATATCGTTTTTTATGGGGAGAAGAAATGGTGATTCTGATTTCAAATTACTTAAAGTATCCCTTAAAACGGTCGAATTACCCCAATTTTTATCCTCAAATAAAATTGAATTCATCTGGGTCATTCCGATTAGATAATAACCACCATCTTGGGCAGGTCCAATAACTGTTTTATGGGTGTCTAAGGCCTTAAAGGCCTGAAGAATTAATTCTGGGGTTAGGTCGTACAAATCGCTGCCAATGACAATTGCTTTTTTGGCCCCATGTTCAAAGGCGGTATTTAAGGCGTTAGCCATTCGTGACCCTAGATTATCACCACACTGTACCTCTTTATTAAAAACCTCAGGGTCAAAAGCATCATTACGCTCGCTCTTTTCACTGTAATAAACAAATCGTTTTACCGCAACCTGTTTGGTGATATTTGCCGTGTGCTGCATCAGAAATTTGTATACCGCCAAGGCCTTTTCCGGTCCAATGCTTGCCGCCAATCGTGTTTTGCAATGCCCTAATATTGGATTTTTACAAAATATAATCAGATGGCTGTCTCGGGTCTGGTTCATGATTGAGGTCTTAACAAAAAACTACTTCTAACCTTCAAAAGGTTGGCAGCCCATTTTCGATATATTGCGCCCATTTTTTGTCATAGCCGTGAATGGCACGTGTGGGTTTTTCGTCTGAATCAACAATCGGATTACGTTGATTATACCATAGAAAAATACCGCCGTAAAGGTTGAATATATTTTTATAGCCTAACTGTTTAAGTTTGATGCCAATTTGTTCTGATCGAACGCCAATAGAGCAATAAACGACAATCGGAGTGGACTGTTCTAGCTTTAGCGATTTAATTTTCTCATCATCAAACTCGTGGTACCCCACAAACCGAGCACCTTGGATATGCGATACCTTATATTCTTCTAAAGCCCGCGTATCTAAAAAAACAGCGCTGTCTTTTTGTTGCCATTGGACTGCTATAGACGTCGTTACATAAGGAATTATACCGGTATTGTATTGCTTTAAGGCTTTGTCAATCGGGCTCTGACTCCACGAGTGTAGTGTCAATATGAACAAGCTAAATAAGAGAAAAAGTCTTTTCATGTTACGGCACCTTGACAACTACTGCCGGCCCCTGCGGTACAGCCATAACAGTGTTGTGAAATTTTTATCAGACGCCCTTGCATCAGGTCGTCTTGATACTGAGCAATATGTTGACGGGAATCATTGATAGGCATTTGTAACATTTGATTGAAATCACAATCAAAAAGATACCCTTCCCATGACACGGATAAGGTATTGAGACACATTACCGCTTGAGCTGCAGCTGGATTGAACGATTCGACCAGTGCCCACATGTAGTCTTCATAATTATCTGAGGCGATGAGGTAATCCAAAAAACGAGATATAGGTAAATTGGTCAGGGCAAAAAGTCCATTAAACTTAATGCCAAAGCTTTGATCCAAGCGCTCTTTGAAATCTTGGCAAAGTGCTTCTTGGTCTCCTGGCAAAAAAGCACCACTTGGATTGTAAACCAAATCAAGAGTTAGGGAGCTTCCCGGCATACCATAGCCTACGTCATTGAGCATTTTTAGTGCCTTTATTGAATCTTCAAATACACCTGAGCCGCGTTGACGATCTGTTTTTTCTTTGGTCCAATGCGGCATGCTGCTTACAACATGAACTTGTTGTTGTGCAAAAAATTCAGGTAAATCGTGGTATTTTTTATTGGCAACAATGATCGTTAAGTTACTTCGGACGATTATTTCATTCACGCCACGCGCTTTGGCCTGGGTGACAAACCAACGGAAGTTTGGATTCATCTCAGGGGCACCCCCGGTGAGGTCTAAAGTTTTTACAGCGCTAGATTCCATGACCTTGAGGCAGTGTTCCATGGTTTCTTTTGTCATGATTTCTTTTCGATCAGGACCTGCATCCACATGACAATGCGCGCAAACCTGATTACACATATAGCCCAAGTTCACCTGAAGGATGTCAAGGTTCACTGTTTTTAACGGCCCCCCGAGACTTTGCTGTATTTTGTGACCGAATTTAGGTGCGTCACCATTGGCAAAAATACCGTCCTCTAAGATCTTGAGTTGGCGCTCTGTTTGTGCCAGCGGACTTTGTCTTTTATGAAGAGATTGTAAGACTTTGGTTTGGCTCATGACAACTTATGAATCCAATTTATTGACTTTATTCATCATCATAACGCCATGGACCAAGGTGGCCCCGCTTTTTATAGCCGCACCAACATGGACGGCCTCCATCATTTCTTCTTTGGTGATCCCTCGTTCTAAGCCATCTTTGGTATAGGCATCAATACAATACGGACACATCTCTGTGTGCGCAACCGCAAGGGCAATAAGTGATTTCTCTCTAGGGGTTAATGCCCCATCTTTGAAAACACTGTTGTAGTAGTCAAAAAATTTTTCTCCCAGGGACTCACTCCATTCAGTAATCCGTCCAAATTTTCTGAGATCTTTTGGGTCGTAATAAGACATAGATGTATTTTTTTGCGATTAAATCTATTCAGATTTAGGTTCCTAAAGATACAATTTCATTGTCAAGACTTCCCTGAACTTGTCCCTGTTTTAACGCCCAATTAACGCAAGAGCACAGGGTAGTTTGATTTATTTAAAATAAATATATATGGCCGCAACGGTTAAGGCTATGAGTGCCCCAATGGGTTTGGTATAGGCCCAGGGTCGAATATCCACTTGTTTTGTATACTCTTGTACATAGGCCTCTTTGCGCGGATAAAGTTTCCCTATGAGCAGCATAATGAGCACGTTTAAAACAAAGAGTATTGCCATTACATCGAGGAAATGCAATCCAAAATACCCCTGAGATTCAATGATCGAGAGTGCACTAGGGTCGGAAATACCCTCTGCCTTTGCCTTGGCCAAAGCCTCATTCACAAAATGAGGTTTTAAAATGAATTGACTTAAGATATATAACAAAGAACCCGATAGCAGGCCGATTTTTGCCGCGATGGCCGGAACTCTTTTGGTACCATAGCCAACGACGATAATCGTTAAAATAGGAATAGAATAAATCCCGTTGATTTCTTGAAGATAGTCAAATAGGCTTCCTGCATTAGCAATAAATGGAGCGATAATCATTGCGCCAATGGCCAAAGCGATTCCAAATAGTTTTCCTTTATTGACCACAGTCGCCTCATCAGCTCCAGGGTTAATGTGTTGTTTATAAATGTCAATACCGAACAAAGTCACCGAGCTATTCAACACACTGTTAAATGAGCTTAAGATGGCGCCGAAGATAACTGCAGCAAAAAATCCAAGTAAGGCAGGGGGAAGCACTGCAGAGACCAGTTGGGGATAGGCTTGATCTACTGCCGTAAGGTTGGGAAACATATGATAAGCAATAATTCCCGGAAGCACCACAATGATTGGGCCGAGGATTTTTATAAACGAACCCAAAAGCAAACCTTTTTGACCTTCTTCTAAGTTTTTAGCCGCTAAAGCCCGTTGTATAATTTGTTGATTTGTCCCCCAATAAAAAAGCTGAACCAACATCATCCCTGTAAATATTGTGTAAAATGGAACCGGGTCCGTACGTTCCCCCATTGATTTTAATTTTTCAGGATGTTCTGCCGCCAAAACCGATAGCCCATCCATTACACTGCCATCTCCGATAGCCATGAGGCCCAATACAGGGATGAGTAATCCGCCAATCAAAAGACCAATGGCATTAATGGTGTCTGAGACAGCCACAGCCTTTAGACCCCCAAATACAGCATAAATTGAGCCAACGAGTCCGATACCCCAGACACAGAGATAAATCGCTTGAGTATCTGATACGCCAAAGGCTTCCGGTATGTCAAACATACCACTAATAGCAACGGAGCCAGAATATAAAATCACGGGGAGTAAAACAACAACATAGCCGGTTAAAAAAAGAGCTGAGGTAATGGTTTTGGTGGTCGTGTCGAATCTATTGGCCAAAAACTGAGGCACTGTGGTGAGCCCTCCTTTGAGATATCTCGGCAACAAAAACAATGCGGTCACAACCATGGCAATTGCCGCTAGACTTTCCCAAGCCATAACAGATAGGCCGCTTTCGTAGGCTGATCCATTGAGCCCCACGATTTGCTCGGTCGATAAATTGGTCAAGAGCAAAGAGCCAGCAATAACGCCAGCGGTCAGACTGCGTCCCCCTAAAAAATACCCATCGGCGCTCTTTTCATCTGTTTTTCTCGAGGCGAGATAGGCAATAAGGGCCACTAGGGCGGTAAATGCGATAAATGAAATGATGGTCATGGGTTGTATTTTAGGAGTTAGTTGTTAAAGTTAATCATTTAAAATGTCTGAAATAACATCGGCGTAATCGGGAATTCGCCCGACATTTTGTAGTTTGATGGCTGCCATTTGAAGTGCGGTAGATAAACACTTTTCTGGCTTTTGACCCTTAATATGTCCATAAAGAAATCCGCTCCAGAAGGCGTCGCCCGCCCCTGTCGCATCCATTATTTTTTCCACTTTAAGGGCGGAGAGTTGAATCACGTCTTGACCTTGAATACTCAGTTTAGCCCCATCCTTACCTAAAGTAAAGCAGATGGTTTGCGCGCCCAGTCCATGAAGGTATTCAAAAACCTCCTGGTGGCTTAAACCAGGACCCAGGAGACGATCCACATCATCTTGGCTAATTTTCACCAAAGGGCGGTGTTTGCAATAGCGCGCAATGGCTTCCGTCGCCTGGACGCGATCTGGCCATATTTTTTCACTGTAATTAATGTCAATACTGAGTTTTACACCCTGTTGTGCGGCACGCTCTGCCGCTGAAAGTATTGTTTCTCTTGCAGGCTCTGCACTTAAGGCAAAACATGTTGTGTGATAAATTTTACATGAATTCAACAGGGTTTCAGGGATTTGATTGGAAAAAATTTCTTTATCCGCACCGCGATAGGCGATAAATTCTGGCGTACCCGAAGTGTTATTGATAAAAATAACGGTACTCGGTGTCTGCGGGGCGCGATAGACATACTGGGTATCTATCCCGGCTTCTTCAAACCGACTGAGCATATAATCACCAAAACCATCATCGCCAACACTTGAGATCATCGCTACATTCATGCCTAATCGAGCCATATTCATGGCGACATTTGTTGGAGAACCTCCAAGATATCGATGATAATCTTTGGTTTCACTAATTGGGGCTTCTATTTGGGTTCCAATAAAATCAATTAAAGTCTCCCCCACACAGATTAAGTCTGTTGTAAGACTATTGCTCAGAGTAATTCCTGATGGTGCATTCATTAAAAAAATAGGATATGGTTTATTTTGCTTTTGGCTTCAGTCTCAAGGCTAAAATTGCGGCTATAATAAAGAAAACACCCCCAAAGAGTATGGCGTTTATGGCACTGCCCCCGAGAGCGTACTTCATAATCGGTCCAAAGGTCACGGTTTCAATACCCATAGGGATAACAATCATCATATTTAAAATCCCCATATAAACTCCGCGACGTTCTTGCGGAACAATTTTTGACACCATGCTGTATGGAATCCCCATCATCGCGGCCCAACCTATTCCAAATAAAATCATTGGAAACAACACGGTAATTGGATCCGTGATAAAAGGAATAACCAAAAGTGCTGCCCCCGTTCCAAACAAGCTTCCTGCATAGGTTTTCTTTCCTCCAAAGCGCATCGTAATGGGGACGAGTAATAGCGCTACAATGATCGTAGTGATGTTATAGGTCGTGCTCATTTTCGCAGCTTGACCTAAAGCTTGAGCTCCGTCATACCCCATTGATTCTTGAAAAAGTGGCGTAATGTATTGCCAGTATATAAATAGGGCATACCATTGAAAAAGATAAACTCCCGAAAGTTGCCACATAAATTTTGGCATGAGCTTTACCGCTGATGCGATTTCATTAAAAGGGGTTTTTAGTCTGGTCAAAAAAGGTTCCTTTCGCTCCGATTCCAAAGCCTTAAGCTCTTGCTCTGTTGGAGGTATTTCTGGAGTTTTTAAAACAGACCACAAAATCGTGACTACAGAGAGTATGGCTCCCAAGAAGAAGGAGTAATAAAGCCAAGTTGGTATTCCCTCATTAGTGACTCCTGAAGCATCGGCAAACCAATCTTGAAAAATAAAAATCGACGCATTGGCCAATACGATACCTGCACCAACAAAAAGACTCTGCATTTGATACCCCATGGTGAGTTGTTTTTCAGGTAACTTATCCCCGACGAAGGCACGGTATGGCTCCATAGCCATGTTGTTTCCCACATCTAGGATCCAAAGTAATCCCACGGCGAACCACAAACTAGGACTGTAAGGGAAGGCAAAAAGACAGAGACTGCCAATGACGGCCCCGATAAGAAAATACGGTTTTCTGCGGCCCCATTTGGGAGACCAGGTCTTGTCAGAAAGCGCCCCAATGATTGGTTGAACCAGCAGCCCTGTGACAGGCCCCGCTAGGTTTAAAATAGGCAGTTCTTCGGGGAGGGCTCCTAAAAATGAAAATATTGGATTGATTGCTGTTTGTTGTAGTCCGAAGCTAAATTGAATGCCTAAGAAGCCGACATTCATATTCCAGATGTCCCAGAATGAGAGTTTTGGTTTTTTGGTCATGGTCTTTTTTTTGGTCGTTGTGTTATTGGGTCAAAAATCTGTATCAGTGAAGGTTGGACTGGAGGCTCCCCCCGTTTTTTATCATCTCAAACAGACTATGACCTCTTCAAGATGCACAAAAAATATCAGATTTTTTGGTTTTATAATCCCGATATAAGGTATTCTTAAACGAAATCGTTTTCGAGAACAATTACTTCACTGCCGTACCGGGTTTAATGCAGAAATTAGCCTTCCGTTTGATCGCTTAATTCTTCACGGGCATGAGCAGCTCTGCGACCCACTCCATACTGTCCCCTCCTTCATGTGGATCATTTCGATAAATCTCAATAATTTCAGGGTCCAACTCAATTTCATTTCTTTGCGCATAATCCAAAAGAGTGTACCAACCCTGTTGCGAAATTCGATAATTACCATTAAAAATTGCTTTCAGGTAACGACGTGAGGATAAGGTTTTAAAACGCACTTCAGGGTCTGATGGTCTAACCGCTAAAGAATCGATTGGAAAGCAAAAATCAAAACTTAAATCTTGTGCATCTGGATCCCAATGGGAAACCGTAATAAATGGATCGCCGTTTAAGGTTATGTTGTTGTCTTTGATGTAATTCATGACGGTACTGATCTGCCGCAACATGCCTTCAGCCTTTTTCGCCTCTTTGGTGTGGACCGGAATATAAGCACAAAATATCGGGGACATGATGGTGTCACTAATGCTGTGCGTTTTAAAGTTTTTGCTTTTTTCTATCAGGCCTAGGGCCAAAGATTCAGTCAGCGCGATACTGCTCTGGGGGACAAAGCTTTGACCAAAGGGCAAACGAATTTTTTCCTTTAAAGTCTCGTTTATAGCCGAAAAACGACCTTCAACACGCGTCGAACTGTCATTTTGGCGCTTTACTGACCAATCTACCATAAGCGCTCCTTTGGGATGATCAATGTTTTGAATTAGGCTATGGTAAAGGGCCATATCTTGATTCGCGACTTGGACCGTGTCATTTTGATCGAACTCCGGCCATGCCCGAAGATGATCAAAAACAACGCCTGGAGGTTGTTTCGTTGAAAAACTCACCTTGTAGTGATAAGGAAAAACAAAAAGATAACTCATCGTGACAAAGGCCAAAAAGAAAATCCCCAGATTAAAAAGCTTTTGTTTTTTAGAGCGTCTCATGCTTGAATTTTTGATTAATTTTTATTTAAGGAGAGGGATTCGGTAAGTTTTTGGCCTAAAGATATCCCTTGCTTTAATCCTATCTCAATAGCGGCACGATAATGAATTCCGCCATACATTCTTGAGAGCGCTGCCTCTTGTGCTGCTTGTTCAAATGAAATAAAAGATCGGATGGGTAATCCATAAGGCACCTCTGTATCGTCATCAAAGCTAAAATCTGGGCCAAATATTGCCGTCAACACCGTGGATGCCGCTCCGGACACGACTGAATGTCCAGAGGTGTACTCGGGAAAAGGCGGCGTCTGTAAGACCGGTTTCCAATTCTCATCTATGTATTGATTGATTAAGGTTTCAGGACGAATTAAATTACTGCGGTATTTTTCATCCCAACAGCTGATAAAGGCATCAAATATAGCCATCGAAGTATGTGTATAAGCCGATACGGTTTGTCGAAAATCCAGTTGAGCTTTGTTACAGGCAATTTTGGTAATGCCGATCCAATGCGCTCCTGGAGTAATTTTTTTGGTGGCAAACATGAGATGTCCCCGAGTTACGGAGACGTAGGGGTTACAATCCCAGAACTGTGCCATTTGGATCTCCTGCGAAGCGTCCCCTTCGGCCTCAATGCGCTTACTTGTATCATAAACCTCCATGAGTTCTTTATAAAAAGCACTATTTTTTTCTAGAGAAAATGCTGGAGGGGGGATGGGTTTGAATTGACTTGAAGAGTCTAAAATAAAGGGGCGAATTTTATTCCAGTGGGGTTCAATACCGTCCATATATGCCGGGGGTGTTGGCTGCCAGCGTGAAGGATCTTCTGTAATTACGGTAAACTTTGGCATGGTCCGAGTTTGGTTATACTGGTCCGTATTCATCCATAGTTTTATGTGTTGTGCGACCGCCAAACCGTATTCCTTGGACTGAGTAAATTCTGCTTTATTTTGTTTTGACCATAGGGTATATAAACTATCGCGATAGTGCTCCATGCGCTCTTCAGAAAAAACAAGTGATTTGCTCAGATCCATATGCGCGATGAGTGCAGCTAACTCAAGATTTACCATGCTGTCCTTAGCTAAAGGTATTGGTTTAAGGTGCTTGACAGAACCAGTTAACGAGCCCATGGCTTTATCTGATTGTGCTAAAATTTCATAGGCCGCAATATTGGGGTAGGCATATATTCTACTGGCTACAGGCGGTGAAAAAATATCATGGACCATAATGCGAGTCACCTGGTCTACACTGTTTTGGAAGTCTGATGAACGAACAACAATAGGCGCGTCAGGAGCGCAACTGCTCAGGACTACTATGGCGACAATTAAATTAATCTTTTTAAGATTCAATGCGGTAAATTTCAGTTGTTTCATTGTTAAAAATTACAATTAAATAGTTTTGGTTGTTGAGACTTATAAGATCAAAATGTCGAACAGATTTATTCCATAAATCTAATCCATATTGGGCCGTAGAATGAATGATTCCATGGTGATCAATGACCGCCCCTGAGAAGGAATCAAAACGTCCTTGAAAGGGGATTACCCCAAAATAATTTCCTCCGACCAGGACTTCATTGTTTTGATCTTGATCAAAATCGGCCACCAAAAATGTATTTATTGGACTGAGTTGGAGTTCCGGGGCAAAACGCACAAATTGAAATGTTCCATCCTGGTTTTCGAAATAACCACTGCCCAATTCCGCTACGGTTAATACACGGCTTTGCGCAAGATCCAGGCCACGAATTTTGGTTATCGGTTGATTGGCAAAGGCACTGTATTGGGTATATTGTTTGCGCAATATGACCATTTGTGCTGCTAAATCATCCAGACCAAGTAGGGGGTAATCCTCTCCTTGACGCGATGTTGTGAGTATGGTTTCGCTCGCTCCATTTTGATCAAAATCATTATGCCAGAGTTTCATAGGGTGCTCCTTTGACGCTTGCAGTTTGCTGTTTAGCCCCCAATTCCCCATGAGTAAATCCAGATCACCATCGTTATCAATATCCTGTGCCACAACACACTGCCAAAGCCCATTCAATTTGGGAAATACTTCTGTGTTTTCCACAAAACCTTCAGGTGTTTGGACAAAAAGTCGTGGAGACATCCAATGACCGGTAACCAGAAGGTCTATTCGCGCATCTCCATTAAAATCCATCCATATTGCGTCAGTAATCATCCCCAAGTTTTCGAGCTCCATAATTTTTTTATTGTTTCGAAAAATATAGGAGGGAACCGCTTTTCCAAAATCTTGGGGGGCGCAAAAGTTGCCGACAAACAATAGGTCTTGATGGCCCCGTACCACATGAGTATTGGCTAAGTCCCCCGCTAATGGAATCCCGGACTGATTCAATTGATCCAAAGGCCAGACTTTGTTTTCAAAAACAGATGCTGATGGTCTGACTGAATTACCACCAGCAGCGAGAACCAGTTGTAGTTTGCCATTGGCTTGGTAAATCGTGGCATCAACAAATTCTTGTAGACTGTCCAAAGACATCCCTGTATTATTGGCCTTCTCAAAGCCGTCTTTTTTGGCTAAATAAAGCTGGGTCGATTGATTCTTACCGCCACTGATCAAAATGTCTTTACGTCCATCATTATTGAAATCGAAGGATAAATAGGCTGGTCCGTGATCTGAAACTTTATAAGGAATAAGCTTTTGATCATTAAAGTCAGAGAAATCGTCCTCTTTATGGGTGAAATTAATCCCTAGTTTTTCTGGTTCAGGGACGAACACAAAATCTGGTCTTTGATTCTTTTCAGGGGAGGTCTCGTGGTCGAGTAAATGCTCAGAATAATTTAATGTATGGTATCCCGGTTTTAGTCCTGAATCCACCCACTGCTGCTGGCCATTAGGCCAGATAATTTTTAAGCCTTTAATCGATTGATTTACAGGCAGGGCAAAATGAAGCAATGGCTCGGAGCAAGATTGAAAGCCGCGTACCGGATAAACCTCTCTATATTGCAAGCCTTCTTGAGAATAAAGATAGGCTTTGGCCCCTATAGCATTGGGGTTGTTCTGGGTATAAGACAAAGATAAACTCAGGCCAGAATTCTGCTGTTCATTTTGACCCATTATTCCGGTATTGTTCTGCTGCAGACCCTCATGCTCAGAGTCTTGGTCATGGGCTATGCTTTGGTTCACGTACAAACCTACAGGACTCCCAGTATTGTTTACAACCAGGTCTAAGTCTCCATCGCGATCTAAATCCCCGACTACTGAGGCTCCTGAGAGACTGAGTTGGGTGCTTCCCCAAGGGCCACTCACATCCTCGAATTTAATGCCTTTTTGGCCGCGATAAAAGAAATTGACAGCCGCTCCAGAGGGCATCATTTCAATAGCGGATTGATCCACTAATCGACTGTCATTGATTTGTTTATGAATCTCTTGACTCGAGATAAACTTGATGTAGTCTAAATTATTAGGACGCCGGCTGATGCCATTAGAAATGAACAGATCTAAGTGCCCGTCTAAATCGTAATCACCAAATAAAGCGCTCCAACTCCAATCTGTGGCCGCCACACCACTATACAGGGCAGTTTCTGTAAAATTTCTTCCTTTTTGATTGATAAAGAGCATATTACGACTATATTGATAGTGATAACCATACCCTTGGGTCCGAAGTTTTAGCGTTTGCACGGCATCATCTCCTTCACTTGTTTTGAGCAGCGATTCGCTTTGAGGAAGCATATCTAGAGAGATTAAATCGGGCCATCCATCATTATTGATATCGGCCACATCATTGCCCATAGAAAAGCGTGAGATATGGCTAAACGATGAGCGTAATTGCTCTGTGAAAGTTCCGTCTTGGTTGTTGTGGTAGTAGTAATCATCTTCATGGAAATCATTTCCGACGTAAATATCAGGCCAACCGTCTTTGTCGAAATCTGCAATGCTGATTCCAAGGCCATAAGCATTAATTCCGCCTAAAATACCAGCTTGCTGGCTTACGTCTGTAAAAATATTTCCATCATTGCGCAACAAACGGTCACCAGTTTTTGGATGACGATTATACCGAAGGTCAACGCGGCCAAAGGATTCTTGAGTATGCACCGCATGATTTAAAAGATAAAGGTCCAAATCACCATCTTGGTCGTAATCGAGTAGCGCAGACATTGTCCCAAAATCTTCAAAGGCTAAACCATAGTCTTTTGCAGATTCGGTAAACGTTAAATCGCCATTATTGATATAGAGTTCATTGTGTCCCTTGAATCCATTAATGCCCACCACGGCGCTGATATAAATATCCTGAAGCCCATCAGCGTTGGCATCAAATATGATACAGCCGGTTTGCCAGTCGCTTTTACCTAAAACTCCTGCAGATGCTGTAATGTCCTCAAACCTCATTTGCCCTTTGTTAAGGTACAACGCATTCGGACCCTGATTTGCTGTAAAGTATAAGTCGGGAAGCCCATCATTATTCAGATCACCCATAGCCACGCCACCTCCATTGTAATAATATAGATAATCGAGGATATTGAGACTATCGTTGGGGGTTAAGGAATTTTGAAATTTTAATCCTGTCGTTTCAGGATCTGGGGTAATAAATAAAGCGGATTCTTTCTTTGAACACCCCAGGGTCCCGAAAAGAATAATCAAAATGCTCCAGTATGTTTTGCCGTTAATGCGCATCAGTGGTATGAGTTTATGGCAGTTTATAGACCAGTGGTTTTTGATCATTCACAGCCACAAAAATAAAAGTCTTCCCTTGGGCATCTTTAAAGGGTTGGATGTGTTTAATTTCCTCGCGCACGTACAAACCACTTTCATTATAATTTTGCCAATCAAAGTTTTGCGCCCCGTCGTTGATCAGTACATTCCCAAAATTTGAGTCAAGTCGTGAAAATTGAGGTCTAAATTCATGATTGTTCCCACCAGCAATAATGTCCAGTGCCCCATCATTATTGACATCCACGCAGGCGATTCCGCAAATACACGAAAGTTGTGCTCTTGAGGGTAAATCTTCAAATGTGAAGACACCATTACCTTGATTATAGGCGATAACCGAATGCGCATAACGTGCTTCAAGAACTGTTGTATTGCCTAAAATTGTTGATGCGAATAATTCTTGAATTGATTTTTTAGCATATTCGGAGGCCTTTAAGTTTTGTTTTTTCAGAGAAACGAGCTGGGTAGTCATCTCCTTTTTCTGATGAATGGGCATATCCCTTCCATCTAAATGCTGAGAAATAATTTGTTCATAGGTGCCATTATTGTCAAAATCATTGACCCAAAGACGCATCGGGGCATCGGGTTCTGGTTTATAATGGATATTGCCTCCTTGATTTCCGAGAATTAAATCTGTGTCCCCATCGCCATCGATATCTGCGGCGGTTAAGGTATTCCACCAACCGGTATGTTTATCCAAAGAACTCGGCATGGGCTGAAATTCGTTGTCTTTCCATTGGAATAGGTGTGGAGCACCCCAATCCGATACCGTTACAAGCGTCGCGCCTTGTTCGAATTCAACCCAAAGCGCACCGGTCACCATTCCTGCTTGCTGAAGTGCTTTTGCTTTATCATTACTGCGGTCTATAAAGGTACCGTCACCATTGTTTTCCAAGAAAAATTGTTTCGGACGCATTCCATAAACCCCGACAATACTGCGTGATGTCACCACAAGATCTAAATCGCCATCGCGATCAACATCATGGGGCGCGATGGCCGAGATATTGTTTATATTGCTTATGCTAATTATGTTTGTTTTGGTAAAAGCGCCTCGGCCATCGTTAAGGTAAAGTCTGAGCGATTCTCTCGCAGCTTCATCGACTTGATTTCCGCCAGAACCAACCAATAAATCGAGGTCGCCATCCCCATCAATATCCGCGAAGGCGGCTGCGGTATCTTCAAAATCGGCATCTTGAATTAAATCACTCCGGGTATTGTTACTGAGTTTGCCTGCGCCCTGATGCATGAGTATTTGTCCTGACTGACCTTTAGCCCCTCCTAAGAAAACATCCTGATGACCATCTCCATTGAGGTCACCTACCGCCATAGAAGGACCTTCTTGAGAGATCATCTTCCCTAAGAGCCCTTCATAATCGAAGTCGTTATAGGAATTTTCATCGTGAGGAACTATATCGGGATTGTCTACCGCAGTCAGTAATGTCTTCTTTTGTTTTTCAAGCTGTGGAACTAGTAATTTCCCGGCGTTTGCCTGTTCTTGACTGAGATTGAGTTTTTGGTTGATTGCAACATCTCTCAGGATTGTTTTGGCGTCATTGGGCCATAAAACTTCAATAGAATCGATGTGCTTTCTTGTTCCTAAACCGATAGTCATAATGTAATCCATTGAGGACTGAAACCCCCTAGAGGGCTGAAGTTCTTGAACAATCAATTCCTCACCTACATAGAGTTTAATCGAGCTTCCGATGGCAAATTTATTTTGCTTTGGGCCTTCCAGCTGCAGCTTGATATAGTTATTTTGGTCAATTTCATTGCTGTGATTTTCATAGACAAAGGCTTGCATATTTACATTATTCACCACCAGGTCTAAATCTCCGTCGTTATCTAAATCTCCGTATGCCGCCCCATTGGAAAGACTGGGCACGCCCAGACCCCAATCCTGAGCTTTATTGTCAAAAGTGAGGTTCTTTTGATTGTGAAATGCATAGTTAGGCAGGGGATAAACTGGCATTTTGTTGATGATCGAATCAATAGCCTCTTTCTTGCCCGTAAGGGCCATGTCTTGAATGATTTCATTGGCAAAGAAATCCACAAAATCTAAATCAGTTAAATCGTGATTGATTCCATTAGTCACATAAATGTCGCGAAATCCGTCGTTATCCATATCAAAAATGAGCCCTGACCAACTCCAATCGGTGGCAGAAACCCCACTGAAATAAGCGATTTCTGAAAAACTTCCATTTCCGTTGTTGAGTTGTAGGGTGTTTTGAATGTACTGCTGAAAGAAATCTTTACTTTGTTTGAGTTTAAATACGTTGTAGCCTTCAAATTCCATAACAGACTTTACCCTCTGGTCTCCATCAGGGAGCATGTCGGTTATGAAAATATCGTTCAGTCCGTCGTTATTGATATCGGCCATATCCACACCCATTGCAGAGAGGCAAAGGTGTGAAGTCCAGTTTTTTATATCCTCTGTAAAGGTTCCGTCTTGATTGTTAATGTAGAGATAGTCGCGCTCGTAAAAATCGTTAGAAACATAGATGTCGGGATAATTGTCGTGATTCACATCGCTAACCATAACGCCGAGCCCAAATCCAATCAAACTTCCATAAATTCCCGCTTGCTCACTAACGTCGGTAA
>CALJFV010000018.1 GCA_938074515.1 uncultured Flavobacteriaceae bacterium | reverse complement strand
TAAATTTTCAAAAATAAAGAGTCCTTGGATTTTTTTCCTTCTGCAGTATCCTGGGCAGTGTCCATAATTTTTTTCACCTCAGCCGTATTAATCCAATAGCTAAAGGCCACCCCTGAGGGTCGATTTTCGCCCTGAAACAAGGCATCTGCCCCAAATCGAGAGCCCGTAGGTTGTTGATAGGCGACTTGATAGCCTTGTGGGGGTTCAAAAAGGCTTAAAGCTTGCTTGACTATATTTTTATCTTTTGCCAAGGCACGCAGCGGACGGATGTCATCCAAAACCCATATTGATCGGCCAAAAGTCCCGATGACTAAATCGTGTTCTCTCGGATGAATCAGTAAATCATTAACGGGCACTGTGGGAAAGTCTTGGTTGAATTTACTCCAAGTTTCTCCAGCGTCTATAGAATAGTACAGGCCGTCGTCAGTCCCCAAAAAGAGCAATTGTTCCGTCTCAGGATCTTCAACGATACTCAAAGCAAAACTCCCAACGTCTTTATCTTCCACTAAACGTCGCCAAGATTTTCCATAATCTTTAGTCTTAAAAACATATACGCCGTCATTGAGTCTTCTGTAATCATTGGCTACCAAAAGGGCAGTGCCAGGGTTTTTATTTGAGGCTTTAATTTGTGTGATCCAACTGCCTTTGGGCAATTCTTTAATATTGTTTTCTAGACTTTGCCAAGACCCACCACCATTTTGCGATAAGTGAACACGTCCGTCATCTGTACCCACCCAAAGAATGGCCGGATTCAAAACAGAGGGTTCTATCACCAATATCGTGGTGTGGTTTTCTGCCCCTGTAGCATCCATAGTAAGCCCTCCGCTTTCGTCTTGTTTTTGTTTTTCTGGATCATTGGTGGTTAAATCCGGGGAGATTATGCTCCAGGTTAGGCCCTTATCCGTGCTTTTGTGGACAAATTGAGAGCCGAAATAAAGGGTTTTTGGATTCAAGGGGTCAATATTAATGGCACTGTTCCAGTTGAAACGTAAGCGCACCTTGGGGTCTGGGTGGGTAGGGCGGACCAGATAATTATTGCCAGTGAGGTAATCGTAACGTGACACATAGCCCTCTTGACTCATGCTCCAACCAAATCTGGAATCTTCCGGATCAGGAACGACATCAAAACCATCACCAAATGAGATTTCTTGCCAATAACTGTTGCGGATGCCTTGACGTTTCCAAACGTAAGCAGGGCCTCGCCAGCTGCCGTTATCCTGCATGCCGCCGTAGACATTGTAAGGGATTTCCATATCGGCCGCGATATGATAAAATTGACCCACGGGAATATTGCCCATAAAGCGCCAAGTTTTGCCGCCATCTCGCGTTAGATTTAACCCGCCATCATTCCCATCGAGCATGAATTTTCCGTTTGTCGGGTGGATCCACCAAGCGTGATGGTCTGGATGGACGCCGTTATCAACGCCGTAAGCTGGCATGAGCTGCTCAAAATTCTTTCCACCATCAATAGATACGTTGACATAAGTAAAGACTGAATAGACTTTGTACTCGTTTGTAGGATCAACAAAAATATCAGAATAATAAAAAGGACGATTTCCAATATCATTTTTGTCATTGACCAAATTCCAGGATTCGCCTCCATCTTCACTGACGTAAAGACCATTTTTTTTTGCTTCAATCAAGGCGTATACACGGTCCGGATTACTCGGGGCTATGGCCAGACCAATTCGGCCTAGGTCACCCTTTGGCAAGCCTTCTTTGTCCGTTATTTTTTCCCAGTTATCACCACCATCATGGGTTATATAGAGTCCAGAGCCCGAACCACCTGATTTAAAATACCAAGGTTCTCTATAATGTTCCCACATGGCTGCGACTATTTTATTTGGATTAGTCGGGTCCATAACCATATCAGCGATGCCGGAGTGATGATTGGTTTTTAAAACATGAGTCCATGTTTTCCCTCCGTCCGTAGTTTTAAATACACCACGCTCGGGATGTGCGCCCCAAGGAGAACCTATGGCCCCCACGTATACCGTATTGGAGTCCCGAGGGTCGACAATAATGCGATGAATATTTCTAGTGGCTTCTAATCCCATGAGTTGCCAACTCCGGCCGCCATCCAAGGATTTATAAACGCCTTTTCCACCGTTCAGACTATTCCGGGGATTTCCTTCTCCCGTTCCGACCCAAACGATGGATGGATTACTTTGGTCCACAGTTAAAGCACCAATGGAAGCCGTCGCCTCATGCTCAAAAACAGGGGTCCAAGTTTGTCCACCCCCTGTAGTTTTCCATACTCCTCCAGAGGCTGTTCCGGCATAGATTACATCAGGCTGGGTCAAAACAACATCAATAGCGGTGACCCGACCAGACATACCTCCTGGACCAATTTCGCGCGGTTTAAAGTTTTTAAAAATTTCAGAACCATCGGTTTGTGCATTGGATTGCGGCAAAGGAAAAAGAAGGCTCGTAACCAGAACAAAAAGTAAGGTAAAACGCATGATTTACAATTAAAATTATTCGAAAGAAAGTTAGTAAATTATATCGACCTAATGGGGGGTATCGCCATACCAAAACCCAATAGATGGATTACTTTTTATAATAGTCTACTGGGCGTTCGCACCCTCCAGAATTAAAAAGTTTTTATCGATTACAAAGGCTTCAATTGGCTTATTTTCCCTGTGTATTTTCCATTGAATGCCAGGGAAAAGCCAAATATCTTTATCATTAACTTTTACTCTTACAGGCATGTCAAATCCATTGATAACCTGACTGTATTTGTAGCTAATTTCATTGTTATTTATTCGGTAATCTAATTTGGGGAGGTTTGCCGTGCGTAGGTACTGATCCCAAAATTCTGTCAAATCAATCCCTGAAGCCTTAGCGATGTATTCTTCAACTTGCTTTGAGCTTACTGTTTGATGCCGAAATTCGCGATTGAGTCCGATTAGGATTTGTCGCCATTTTTGATCATCATCAATCAGTTGTCTCAGGGTGTGTAATATATTGGCCCCTTTGTAATACATGTCACTACTGCCTTCATGATTTACCTGATAGGTGCCTATTAGAGGACGGTCATTAAGTATTCTTTTTTTAGTGCCGGTCACATAGGCATTAGAAGCTTCGGTACCGTGAAAATAATCCAAAAACAAATTCTCGCTGTAGGCTGTAAAACCTTCGTGAATCCACATATCTGCCACGTCTTTGTTGGTTATGTTGTTTGCAAACCATTCGTGGCCTGATTCGTGAATGATGATAAAATCAAATGTCAAGCCCCAGCCAGAGCCACTCAAATCAGTCCCCCGGTAGCCATTGCTATAGCCATTGCCGTAGGTCACGCTGCTTTGATGTTCCATGCCTAGATAAGGTACCTCGACAAGTTGATATCCATCCTCATAAAAAGGGTAGGGGCCGAACCAATATTCAAAGGCTTCGAGCATATCAGACACTTGTGTAAATTGCTTTTTGGCTTTTTCTAAATTGTAATCTAAGACCCAATAAGTGCAATCCAACAGGCCTTGAAGACCGGCATATTGATCCGAGAATTTAACGTAGTGCCCGATATTAATATTGACGCCATAATTATTAATGGGTGAATTGACGCGCCAATGATAGCGATGTTGGCTTTGATCTATTTCTTTTTGTTCGATCAATCGCCCGTTGCTGACAGCGACCAAAGGCTTTGGCAATGTAATTTTCAGGTCAATTCCTCTATTGGGTTCATCATAAGGATGATCTTTATTGGGCCACCA
Organism: uncultured Flavobacteriaceae bacterium; assembly: GCA_938074515.1. GTDB lineage: Bacteria > Bacteroidota > Bacteroidia > Flavobacteriales > Flavobacteriaceae > BACL21. The sequence continues at coordinate 3,286 of CALJFV010000018.1, read as the reverse complement.
AACACTGGCACCAATTCCTTGATTTGCGTTGGCGATAAAAGGGCGTCCAAGTTCGTCTGAGTTCCAAGTGAAACCTCCATCCCAGGGCGGATTTTGTGCAACGATTGGTGCCCCAGAAAAAAAGCAAGTTATGCTATATTCTTTTCCAGTTATTTGAGGTTGTTTGAGCTGAATGAAGTGAGCGGGGCCTTCATTGAAAAACTTCAGCGACACACCATTTTGATGTATACTGTCAATTTTCATTGGGCCCTGAAGATCAATTTGCATCAGGTCATTTTTTTGATCTGGAGTCTTTATTTTAATCTCCTTGGGACTGTATGGAGTCAAAACACGATAACTGATTGTATTTTTTCCGACGAGACTTTTTTTGTTAATTAAAACAGTGACTTCTAGGTCATAGTGCTGAAGATCCCACCATTCACGTTCTGGCGTAATTGAACCGCGGAGGGTGTCTAATCGTGTAAAATTTTGCGCCAGAATCTCACTGTTGCACAAAAAGGATAGGCAAAACATTAAAATTGTTATTTGACGCATAATTTTATTTTAAGAATAATCCGCAGGAAACTTAACCATAGGCTCTAATTCATCAGCGAACGACTTTATTTGGAAATTTCACGAGACTCTCGTGACCATTCGGGCCTACTGAGGCTACCCCAAATAAAAAGTTATCGATTACAATCCCTTCTAAAGTAAACTCTGTTGCTCCGTTAACAAGTCTACTGTATTGCCAATGTGGCGCGGTTGTATCTCGCCAATAAACGCGATAGGCCGTTGCCTGATCTACGGCGGACCACGACAGACTTGTAGACGGAGCGACCATCCCCGAAATTGCCACAGTCACCGGGGCCAAAGGTGCATCAGCGAGCTGTGCCAGATTGATGGCGTTAACTGCCGTTAGTTTTTTTACATAGCCCATATCAACGTGTTGCAGTCTATCTCCGTAATTCACTTCATTTTCAATGCGTAAATCTTGGTGTTGCTGATCATAATTTTCATGGGCCTCCATAATCCGTATACCAGTAAATCCCGCATCGTTAAATGGCCGATGATGACCCCCTCGTCCAAAACGATCCAGTCGATAAATCATTATTGGGTTCATCTCAGGCATAAATTTTTTCGTGGTTTTATAAACATATCGTGCCAGTTGTCTCGAAACCCCATCGACCTCACCACCATAAAAACGTCGCGCTCGCCGTTCTTGTTCTGATTCTGTAACTGGTGTAGGTTCACTAAATATGCGGAAGCTTCGATTGTCTTTTACACCATCGATTCCTATGGTGTTCCCAATCATATCATTGTTCAAAACCCCAATAATATTCCAATTTTGATCCAGAGCATGCTGTGCAAGACCTTTTCCTCCAAACAGCCCTTGTTCTTCTCCGCTCAAGCCGACATATACAATACTATTTGCAAATTTATATCGACTCAATACCCGTGCCGCTTCTAACGTTCCAGCCATTCCGCTGGCGTTGTCATTGGCTCCGGGAGCGTCATCAACTGCATTGTTAGGATTGCTGATTCTCGAATCAATATCCCCGGACATTATGATATAATTTTCTGGCTGATCGGTGCCTTTTTGAATGGCCACGACATTAACTACCCAGACATCCCGAAAAATACGTTCATTTGTTCCTTTTTTGACGAGTGACTTTTGATAGAAAACCTCAAGACACCCACCACATTGGGCACTTATTTGATCAAATTCGGCTTTTATCCAGCGTCGTGCTGCCCCTATCCCTCTGGTATTTGATAGAGTATCACTCAAGGTATGGCGTGTTCCAAAATTAGCCAGAGTTTCTATATCGCTGGCCAATCGATTTTGATCAACGCTTTGGATGAGGCCATACATTTGCCCATCATTTTGGGCTAAGGTTGAAAAGCAACCTAAACCCAAAAATACAAGGGAAAGTAGCGTCGTGCGGTTTGTGATTGATAAGTGCTTCATGGTACTCATTAAAAAAGTCCATCCTTCAAAAGGATGGACTACTAAAATACAAATCACTTAGTGAACTGTTGTGCAAAGTGTAAAGTTATTTGTCGCAAAAAGCCTTTACTCGATTGTTAAAACTACCCATGTGGACCACCATCATATTAAAAAGGATATGCGTTTGCTTCAATTACACGGTCCGCGATGCGTTCTCTTAAACCGACAACATTTGGGTACTCGTGATATTTCGTAAAGCGCTTTAGTCCCATAAGCATCATGCGTTGCTCGTCGCCACTAGAGGCACTGATAATGGCTTCTTTTGCCTTTTTTTGAACTTGATCTACTGCATTGTATACATAAAGCTCAACGAGTTCTGCTTGTGCCTGACCTCTGACCGCATCCTGAGACAGCGTTTTTTGTGCCCTGAGCAGGGCACTTTCCGACATATATACGGCAATCATGATATCGGCTGCTGCCAAAAGTAATTGTTGGTGCTCTTCAAGCTCCGGCCCAAAGGTTTGAACGGCATGACCAGCAACCATAAGAAATACCTTTTTCATCGAGGCAATAAGTGCTTTTTCTTGGGCCAAAGCCTCTGAAAAGTCGGGCGTCTCAAAGGAGGGTATGCCCGTGAGTTCTTCGGCCACAGCCATGGCTGGACCGAGCAGGTCGACATGACCTTTCATGGCCTTTTTGATAAGCATGCCTACGCACAACATACGATTGATTTCGTTGGTTCCTTCGTAAATTCGAGTAATTCGGGCGTCACGCCATGCGGCTTCCATTGGAGTATCTGCACTAAAGCCCATACCCCCATAGATTTGAATGCCTTCATCGGCACACCGTTGGGCACTTTCGGATACGGCCACTTTGAGAATGGAACATTCTATCGCGTACTCTTCAACCCCTTTAAGCTCTGCTTCCTGGTGCGAATTTCCCGCAGCGACTCTTAAGGCTATGCGATCTTCAATATTTTTTGAAGCACGATAGGTCGCACTTTCGTCTACAAAAGCGGCTGAGGCCATTTCTGCGATTTTAAATTTGATGGCGCCAAATTGAGCAATAGGTTTTTTAAATTGTATTCTTTGATTGGCGTAATTAACGGCATTTGAAATGATGCGTCTTTGTGCGTCTAGACAAGCTCCGGCCAACTTAATACGTCCTACGTTTAAAGCATTCATGGCGATTTTAAATCCTTCACCACGTGCCCCAAGCATTTGATCAACAGTTACCTTGGTTTTATTAAAGAACACCTGTCGAGTAGAGGAGGAGTGTATGCCCAGTTTGTGCTCTTCTTCTCCAAGACTAATCCCATTGTCTGGGTTGTTTTCAACTAAGAAGGCAGTAATATTTTTATCG
>CALJFV010000017.1 GCA_938074515.1 uncultured Flavobacteriaceae bacterium | reverse complement strand
CGTATTGCCATGCCGGCTTTTATATACGGATTGGCTTTGCTACATATTATTCCTGATCATCAGTTGGAGCATGAATAGGGTAAATCAATCTATTGTGTATTTAGCCTCTGCCACAACCGGACACAAAAACAACACCCCCGATACTTCAATTCCACTCATTGAGTTATGGCGTCAAATGGGCCATAAGGTCCATTTTGCTTCAAATTTTCGACAGCCTATTATTCGACTCATCCATCAAATTTGGGCTATGGTCACTAAGGCCCCTCATAGCCCGATTGTAGTCATCGACACCTACAGCACCCGAAGTTTTTATGGGGCTTTGCTGCTTGCTCGATGTTGTCGGCTCTTGGACTTGAAATATATTCCTATTCTGCACGGGGGGCTATTGCCCAAAAGACTCTCTTCAAATGCTAGAATCATCAGGGCTTATTTCGCTAAGGCTTCTCTGCTGGTGGCTCCATCAACCTATTTAGCCCGTTATGCTGAGCAGCAAGGCTGGCCAGTGGCCGTCATCCCAAACGGACTCAAGCTAGCAGATTATCCATTTGCCCCCAGAAGAACAACAGGAGACACATCAGAAATCGAACCCGAAAATAAACCCTCTTTGTTGCCTGAGACTAAGCCTCAAACCAGGCTCGACAACAAGCCTGCTACCACCCCCTACAAGGACCCTATGTTGCGCGGCAAAACGTCCCAAACCTCACCCCAGAATAAGCAGAAAATCATAAACCCAAAGATTCTATGGCTTCGGGCTTTTGATGCCATTTACCGGCCAGAATTGGCCCTTGAGATTTTTAAGCTGATCCAAGAGCAATATCCTGAGGCCGAGTTTTATATGGTCGGCCCTGACAAAGGTGGCCGCATGGCCGCCTGTAAAAATTATGCTGTCCAAAATCACCTTAAGGTGCATTTTCCGGGCAAACTCTCAAAGCAAGCATGGAGAAATCTGGCCCAAGATTGCTCTATTTTTCTTAATACCAGCAGCATAGATAACGCCCCTGTGAGCGTGAGTGAAGCTATGGCTTTAGGACTGTTAGTGGTCAGTGCCAATGTGGGGGGTATGACTGATTTATTGGATCACGGCCACGCAGGATTTTTAATCGATGAGCCTATCGCGACAGAGGATAGTTGCGCGACCCAATCCCACGCCGCGGCTTTCGCCTCGGTAATTATCGATCTGCTCGAGGGCCGGATTAATGCCGAGGAGCGAATCCACAGAGCCCGAACCCTGGCAGAGCAGCAGGACTGGGGGGTTGTTAAAGTGCTTTGGACGAAGGTTTTTAACCATGATTGACTTCAATTCCGCAATCAATTTTTGCTAATCCCGGTCAATTTCGGAACCATCATGACCAGTGCCATAATCAATCAAGGCCAATCACAATTCATAAATCGCGGTTCACTGCTCACAATTCATACATCGCAGCGCACTGCTCACCAATCACGAATCACCCAATCGCGATTGAGAGCTCAGAAATCACTCGTAGTACTTCGGCTGCCAGAATTTTCTTGTAAGAAAGCCGGTAAAACTTTAGCTTTAAACACATGAACCTAAAAAAGACCAAAGTCAATTTCGACATCTCTGAGCGCAAAGTCCTGCTTTGGTTTTTTGATTTATTGGCCATTAGCACTGCGGCTGCTTTTTTGGGTTTGCTCGACTTTTTCACCTACTATCAGACCTTGATTGTTCCTCTTTATCAATGGGGCTATTTACTTGCAGTTTACAGCTTCTTTGCCCTGGTGTTTGAATGTTATGATTTGCATCGCTCCAGTCGCTTTGATCTTATTTTAGCCAATATCATTTTGGGGGTATCATGGACTGTATTGGTGTTTTTGATGACGCCTAAGCTCACCCCATTTTTGCCAGAGTATCGTATTGATATTCTTTATTTCTACCTGGCCCTGCTGTTTGGAATTGCTTTATGGCGCCTGGTTTATATCAATTTGTTGATCCGCCCTTGGTTTTATAAGTGGGTGATTTTGGTGGCTAAAAAGAAAGACTTAAATCAATTAGCCAAAGACCTTATGAATTCTGATCCGAATTATAGGATCATCGGTTTTGTGGAGATATCTCAGAGAAAAATTACAGAAGTTTTCCAAACTGGGGAAGACGCTGATTCCACGCTTTTGGATTCCCCGAAGAAAGGCCAAAGTGAATCTTCTGATTTAGATCGTATCCCACTCATTCCTTTGGAAGACCTACAGGGATTTATCAAGCAGCATGAGGTCAAAGATTTAGTGGTTGCCAATCATTCCAGGCAGAGTTTGTCCTTGCCGCTTTACCGCGCTCTTTTGGATATGTCCAAGCAGGGTCTATCGATTAGAGATTATAATAAAGAATATGAGGCACTCAATGCACGGGTGCCGATACAGCACGTAAAAAAAGAATTCTATCGATTTTTTCCTTATCACCGTGCGAATCAAAACAAACTGTCTTTGTTTTTTCAAAGAACCCTCGATTTAATAATTAGCCTGGTGGGGCTCATTATATTTATGCCGCTGTTCACGTTTATCGTGGCTTTGCTCAACCCTATATTCAACAAGGGTCCTTTGTTTTACGTGCAAAAGCGAATTGGCCAAAACAACAGAGCATTTACTATTTATAAGTTTAGAACCATGAGTATTGATGCGGAGAAAACAGGGCCTCAGTACACCACAAAAGACGATACCAGAGTTTCAGGCTTTGGTCGTCTGCTCAGGCGCATGCGCATCGATGAATTCCCTCAATTGCTCAATATTGTCAAAGGCGATATGAACATCATTGGTCCCCGTCCAGAGCGTCCGGAATTTGTTAAAGGCTTAAGTGAAAAAATTCCGTTTTACGATGTGCGACACGTGATTAAACCAGGGCTTACCGGATGGGCTCAAGTGAATCACAATTACGGAACCAGTCATGATGATGCCCTAATTAAATTGCAGTACGACTTATACTACATCAAAAATCGCTCGTTGTTTTTAGACCTGAGCATCTACATCAAGACCTTGACTACGGTCTTATTTCTGCGGGGCCAGTAAGCGGCCAGTAAGGGCTAGAAAATAGCGCTCAGTTTTCTTGCCGGCGTTCCCGCCAAATAGCCCTGCCAACTCTCTTTTTAACTTTATTCTATTGTTCTTTTTTGATTGCGCTTCTGCTGTAGATAAAGCGAATCAATAGTCCTGTGATTAGCGGCCAAAGTGCCGGGGCAAAAGATTGTACTCCTGTGAATTGGTGCATGACCATCAGCACGAGCATCAAAACTAAAAACAGTTGATATTGACCCATCCAAGGGGCTGATTTTTGGCGAAAACTAAGTGCAAAGACAATCAGTGAGGTCGGAGCTGCCCAAAGTAAGTTGTAGTTCATTTTTGTGGCCAAGTGATCGGTGCCAAACCATAGTAGCAGCAATAAAGTGCCGATGATTCCTGTGATAAGCCAAATCGCTCGATCGGTGTAGATACATCGTTTATTGCGCTGATAATCCCACCATGAACGCAAAACCAGCAGTAATCCTAAAATACTGAAGATCAAAAGAGGACTTGTTAAGAAACTTAAAACTATAGAAAAACTCAATTCCGGCGCTTTAGTCTCTCTGGGCTCAAAAAGTAGCTCGTCATTTTTGATTAAATTTTGTGGGCCTACAGGACTCTCTATAGTCGCTGCAGCATGGGCCTCGGCCACATACTTGGGTAAAAATTGAAATTGCCAGGGGGTGGCAGGAACATCCACTACGGCGCCGATGGCGACATCCATACCCAGGCTGCCCCAGTCATTATAAGGGACTTGGGCTTGAATTAGCTCCCTAAAACTCATCGGGGTGGGATCAAACCCAGTCGTGTAATTCAGCTGATCTCCTAAATTACTGACCAAGACATCACGGATACGCGTGGCGCAATTGTCGTAAAAGAAGTCATAAAGGTAATCTTTGTTGGCCGTCTGGGCATTCCACATCAAAAACGAAAAAAGCTGTTCTTTTTGCTCCGAATCGAGATTTAAAACCTGCTGGCGAACGCTTCTATTTTGCTTTTTGTAGTGATTGATGAATCCTGAAAAATAGCCTGCACTGAGTGAATACAGCAGTTGACCGCGTACGAACTTTCCATAGAAATTAGGCGCGTTAAAGTCGTATGTCCCATAGTTAAAGGTCCAGTCTATATTGTTGATCGAGTCCTTAACGCGAAAGGCGCTATGGCCAAATCGATCGTAAAGCGCTGTCCCTGGACCTACAGTCAAAACACTGATCTCAGCCTCCTGAGATAATTTTAACTCAGCTGTGCTTTGTGCCTGAATTACTCCCGAGGTCAACACAATAAGCCACAGGACCAAAAAGGGTCTGATTACGCGGATTTTACTTGATTCGCCCGATTTTTTTGCCGATTGATTATGGTCTTTGAAGAAAGCACTAAAATGCCCTGATAATGAGCGTTCCCGGCGCAAACCCAATTCATGTAAACCCAAACCATGTAAACTAGAACCACGAAAATTCAAACCACAAAAATTCAAAGTAGCTAAATCAAAATAAGGAGAATTCAAACCAAATAAAGCCATAGGATTCTTTTGTTATCTGAAATACGACCAATCCAAGGTTAAACTAAAAATATTG
>CALJFV010000016.1 GCA_938074515.1 uncultured Flavobacteriaceae bacterium | reverse complement strand
CGATTCCAATACCACCGAAATTGGTAATCATTACGTCGGCTTGTTTCGTTTTGAATGATATACTGGCTATTGCCTTGTGGTCTTAGGCGATTTGCAGTGTATAATTCAGGCCATACGATCTGTCCATTAGTTTGCAATTTTTGTTGTGCTAAATAAGCGCGATAAAAATCATAAGTTGTCTGAGGTTCATCCCTTAAAAAATAGCTGGGCAATTGGGTATAATGATGTCCTGATGGATTCTTCCCCGAAGAATAATTAAGACGACTTTGCCCAAAAAATCCAGAAATAAGCCCCAAGTGAATGGCCCAAGTCGTCGGAGATTCCGCCCCTCCATAAATACTGAATACAGCCATAGGCATGTGGCTTAAACGCTCTCGCGAATTACGCCAAGCATTATCCTGCCATCCCCAATTTGGATTATAATCATCTCCTTTTAGCCTCAAAACTTCTTTGGTAAGCGGAGCACTCATTCCTCGTTTTACTGGGGTGTAAACGGCGAGTAAACCAAGATGAATTTTTTCAGAAATCTGCTTTTCAATTGAAAGCAATCCGCCTAGCGCGTGGTAACCAACACCACGAGTTAACCCACTTAGTCCATCCCGGGCGGTAACTAACATAAGTGCCGCCCATCCATTTTTTGCTGACATTTGGTGCTGCAAACTATAGCCCCACTGGTATCCTCTATTGGCCAGTTGCATCTTTAATCTAGTCCCTGGGTTAAATTCATCAGGGCGCACACCGACATAGGTTGTCCCCCCTAATGCACCAAAACCCTCGTTTTCTGTATTGAATTGATTCTGACTTTTACGATGGCGCATCGCTTGATTCAATCCAGTGATCATATTCCATTGAATCGTTCCACTGAAGGGATCCTTTAGGGACATTCCTTGAAAAATGAGCCCCCTTTGCTGCCGAGAGGCGCCAAGTGGACTGTAAAAAACTGCACCAAAATCAAATTGTTCTGCTTGCCCCACAGGGTCTCCATAGGCGTTTAGAGGACCAGAAACACTGGCTTGATCCATATAATCATCATACTCTGAAACACTGTTTGATAAAACCTCATCAAAATGATCTTGAACCTGCCATTCCAAAGCAATTAATAGTGGGCCAGATAAATGCTCAATATCAATAGGCACAAACTGAGTTTGGTAACTGTCATGCTCTGCTTTAAGAACAACCACTTTTGGGCGGCCCGATAAATTCAAATCTTGCTCGGAAAGTAATATCTGAAATTGCCCTTCTAAATCCGTTACGGCCCTTATGTTACCACTATTCCCCTCTCGGATAACTGCTTGAGGAATTTTGAGGCCCCTTTTGGCATCAATGACCTGTCCCTCGAGCATTACTTGAGCGCCTAAATTTGACGCAAGAAGTAGAATAAAATAAATCCATCGCATAAAACCTATTGGATTACTTGAGGGAAGTTTTCAGAAGTCTAAGCTAAACTATTCAGTAAATAATTTTGAATTCTCTGTTACCTTGGTCTGCTTATTTACAAAAACACAAACTATAATTTATGAATATCAGCTGCCTTTATCTATGCCTTTTGTTACCACTGAGTCTTATGGCCCATATTAGTCCGCGTAGCACAGATACCTTGGGGACTGTTTATCGCAGGGAAGTTGCCGTGGCTTTTTATAACCTTGAGAATCTATTTCATCCACAGGACGATCCCTTAACGTTTGACGACGATCGAACTCCCGAAGGAAGCGATCAATGGACCTATGAAAAATACGAGGCAAAACTCGCCAATATGGCAAAAGCGATCGCCGAAATTGGCCCTGTGACTCCATCAATAGTTGGTCTATGTGAGCTGGAAAACAGACAGGTCTTACAAGATTTATTGAAACAAGATGCCTTAAACAGAGTTGACTACGGCATCATTCATTACGATAGTCCTGACTTACGCGGGGTCGACGTTGGTCTTATTTACCGAAAATCACATTTTAAACCCCTTAGAAGCGTATCCATTGAGGTCCCCCTATATGACCAAAAAAACGACAGGCCTTTATGGACCAGAGATCAATTATTAGTGGAAGGAGATCTTTTTGGGAAACGGATTTTCATCCTCGTGAATCACTGGCCATCACGCAGCGGCGGAAAACAAAGAAGCGAACCTAAACGTCTAAGCGCTGCGAAGGTGACAAAGCGAGTTACGGATTCTTTACTTCGATTAGATCCCCAAAACCAAATAATGATTATGGGTGACTTTAACGACAATCCAGGTGATCCAAGTATTGAGAAAATTGTAGGATCGGATATCACTAAAGCTTCAGGGCGCAAGAGTAAGAGACAAAAAAATAGGACTGAAATTCAAAGCGATTTTTTCAATCCTATGGAGAAACTGTATGCTCTGGGTCTAGGGAGCTTAGCCTTCAGAGATCAGTGGTTTTTATTTGATCAAATCATTATGACCAAAAACTTTATGATTCCAGATTCAAACTTGAAGTTTCAAAAAGCTAGCATCCATAAGGCCCATTATTTGGAAACAAAAAGTGGACGGTTCAAAGGATACCCATTTCGCAGTATGAAGGGCAGTCACTTTACGGGAGGATACAGCGATCACTTCCCAGTTTATATAACCCTAAGCCTAACGCAATAGACCCAACAGAACCTATACCTGGGCTTACCCCAGCCAT
>CALJFV010000015.1 GCA_938074515.1 uncultured Flavobacteriaceae bacterium | reverse complement strand
TGGATTAAAATGGAGCCAACATTTGATCTTTAAAACTGTATACAGGGGCCCCGATGATTCAGAAACCCTAACTGATTTACCGCAATTACGCAACGGCATCTGGTATGCGACGCTATCCTTCGGTTATGGAACATTTAACGCCCAGGTCCAATGGGGTCTGAATCCTCTTTTGGTTGATGTTGAAGATAGTGCAACCCAGAAGACTATTGGTCTTCGCCCGATCAAACTGGGCATCATGTTTTATATTTTATAAGGTCATTAGATGGGGCCTTATCTCATTAGAGATTCGTAATATAGATTTAGTGCCAATACTTGAGAGAGGGCCCCAGCCGCAAAACCGGTAACCAATTCCACTGCACTATGTGCTTTTGCGTTATATCTTGCCAAACCCACCCATAATATTGCGATTATTCCCAGACTTATTGGGAGTAGCGTGGGGTTTGTATTGAGGTTTGAATCGTGCGAGTACTTGAGTATGAAGAACAGCGCCAAGCCCGAAACCCCCATCATATGTAAACTGCTTTTATGACCCAGAATGGCCATGATCACTGCCATGAATATACTGATAGCGCCTCCCAGAAAGAAAGTGATTAAAGGTTGTGTAGGATTTACCTGGGCCGACTGAAACTGGGGAATGATAAAAGTAAAATAACAAATGATACTTGACCAAAGCACTAGATTTATGCCCAAGGGCCAAATACGCTCCCTTACAGTTTTTAAATGAATGCTTTGAACTTTGTTTTCCTTTCGTAAAAGCGGATAGATCAATAAGGGGAATAACACAAGGAGTAAAAAAATTACGGTAAAATGAATCCAATTTCCTTGAGGTTGATGATTCTTTTGATCATCTAAATAATAAAATCCATAGGCGTAGAGGGGGATAAAAAGAGGATGCCCTAAATAATTTCCGATAAATTCAAGTATTTTAATAAGCCAAGGCTGAACCATGGGGATTATAATACTTTTCTTAATCGAGCGACAGGGACATCGAGTTGCTCTCGATACTTCGCCACGGTACGTCTGGCTATCGGGTAACCTTTGTCCTTGAGGACTTGGGCCAACTTGTCATCGGTCAGGGGACGCCGCTTATCTTCCTCCTTAATCATACTCGCGAGGATTGTTTTAATCTCTCGGGTCGAGACATCCTCCCCTTGATCGTTCTTCATGGATTCACTAAAGAACTCCTTAATTAATTTTGTGCCATAAGGCGTATCGACATATTTGCTGTTGGCCACTCGCGATACTGTAGAGATGTCCATCCCGATTTCATCGGCAATGTCTTTGAGAATCATTGGCCTTAGCTGGCGTTCATCACCACTTAAAAAATAATCCTTTTGTCGGTTCATGATGGCACTCATGGTTACATAAAGGGTGTGTTGTCTTTGTTTGATGGCATCGATAAACCACTGAGCCGCATCAAGTTTTTGCTTGATAAACATGACCGCATCTTTTTGTGCTTTGGAGTGTTGAACGGCCTCCCGGTAGCCTTTTAACATTTCTGTATAACTCCGTGAAACGTGTAATTCTGGAGCATTACGTCCATTTAAGGTCAATTCTAAACTGCCGTCATCTATTTTGATAGAAAAGTCAGGAACTACAGTTTCTATCAGTCGATTTTGTCCAGAATAAGTGCTGCCAGGTTTGGGGTTGAGTATTTCAATTTCGTGAATGACGTTTTTAAGTTCTTCTTCGCTCCAACCGAGTCGTTGTATGAGTTTATCGTAATGTTTCTTCGAGAAGGCATCAAAGTATTCCTGAACCATTAAAAGGGCTTTTTGGGCCGCAGAAGAACCCGATTTGCGCTCTAGTTGTAGTGCCAGGCATTCTTGTAAATTACGTGCGCCGACACCAGCAGGGTCTAAGTCTTGAACCAATTGTAAAACCTCTACTAAGGCATCATGGTCGGTATAAATATTTTGTGTGAACGCTAAATCATCGACAAGGTCATCAATACTGCGTCTGAGGTACCCACTGTCATCTAAGGAACCAATAAGAAATAGGGCCATTTCCATTTGTTGCTCCGAAAGCTGATAAGTATTGAGTTGTTCCGTTAGGTATTGATAAAAAGACGTGCCTGAGGCATAAGGGGTTACTCGTTCTTGATCATCGGCACTATAATTGTTTGCATTGAGTTTATAACTCGGAATCTCATCGTCACTGAGATAATTATCGACATTGATCTCTGTCTCTATAATTTCTGTTCCCTCCTGATCATATGTATCATAGGCCTCATCTTGATAATCATCTGAATCAGACGTCTCTTTTCCTCCCTCTAATGCTGGATTTTCCTCGAGTTCTTGGGCAACGCGCTGCTCAAAAGCTTGCGTCGGCAGCTGAATTAGCTTCATGAGCTGAATCTGCTGAGGCGAGAGCTTTTGTGAGAGTTTTAATTGAAATTGCTGTTTGAGCATATCTCTATGGCATTACCTAAAGTTAACAAAAATACGTTTGGCTTGCGCCAATACTTAAAGTATAGCCAATTTCGTGCCAACTCTAAAAATGGGCGTTACCGGGGGTGCGTGGATAAGGAATAACATCACGGATATTACCCATTCCGGTAACAAATTGAACCAGTCTTTCAAATCCTAATCCAAATCCACTATGGACACAACTGCCGAATTTTCGCAGATCCAAATACCAGTAAAGTTCTTCTGGGTCAATATCCATGGCCAACATTTTGTCTTTCAGCACATCATAGCGTTCTTCACGTTGAGATCCTCCTACGATTTCACCAATACCGGGAAACAGCACATCCATGGCCCTGACCGTTTTGCCATCATCGTTGAGTCGCATATAAAAGGCTTTAATTTTTGCCGGATAATCATACAAAATTACGGGACACTCAAAGTGCTTTTCAACTAAATAACGTTCGTGCTCGCTTTGTAAGTCAGCCCCCCACTCTTCGATAGGATATTTAAATTTCTTCTTTTTGTTGGGCTTTGAATTCTTTAAAATATCAATAGCTTCGGTGTAACTGACGCGCATAAAATTGTGCTCAAGTACAAAACTCAATTTCTCTTTTAAAGGCATAGGACTGCGCTGATCCTGTGGTTTTGCCTTGTCTTCTTCTAAGAGTCGCTTTTCTAAAAAGTCGAGGTCATCACTGCAATGCTCCAGGGCGTAGCGCACGACAAATTTTATAAAGTCCTCTGCCAAATCCATATTGTCGTGCAGGTCATTAAAGGCGACTTCTGGTTCGATCATCCAAAACTCAGCTAAATGGCGCGAAGTATTAGAGTTTTCAGCGCGAAAGGTAGGGCCAAAAGTATAGACCTTACCGAGTCCCATGGCATAGGTCTCTGCTTCTAATTGTCCGCTGACCGTTAAGTGGGTTTCTTTACCAAAGAAATCTTGGCTGAAGTCCACCCGCCCTTGTTCCGTTTTTGGTGCCTTTTCTGCCGATAAATTACTGACGCGAAACATTTCACCAGCCCCTTCAGCGTCACTGGCTGTGATGATCGGGGTATGCATGTAGTTGAATCCGTTATTTTGGAAGTACTGATGTACGGCAAAAGCCAGCTTTGATCTCAGGCGCATTACGGCGCCAAAAGTATTCGTGCGCACCCGCAGGTGGGCTTGTTCTCTCAAGGTTTCTAAACTATGTCGCTTTGGACTTAGAATGGTTAATTTAACCTCTTCTGGGTCTGCTATTCCTAGAACATCAATGGTCTGAACTTGAATCTCTACCGCTTGTCCTTGGCCCTGACTGGCGACAAGTGGACCTGAGACTTTAATCGCAGCGCCTACGGTTATTGACTTGAGAAGTTCTGCATCGAAAGATTCAAAATTGACAACGCATTGAAGGTTATGCAAAGTAGACCCGTCGTTCATCTGTATAAATCTATTGCTGCGAAATGCGCGTACCCAACCCGAAACTGTTACGGGGTTTACACTAGGGTCCATAGCCAAAATCTGAGAAATTACGTGCTCTTGCATGGGTATAATCGTTTGATGGGTAAAGATAATTTATTTCTTTGGTCTGTCCTCGAATTCTTCTTGAGTCAAGGCCTTTACTTCTTCATCTGTAT
>CALJFV010000014.1 GCA_938074515.1 uncultured Flavobacteriaceae bacterium | reverse complement strand
GATATTCAATATTGTTCTTTAAATTTTATAGTTTTCTTTTAGTAATCTTTAAAATTTTAAAAAACAGGTGTGATTTTCTTAAAGTCCTTAATATCTGTTTGTTACAGTATCTTTAAATTTAAATGACTAAAATTTATTTATTATGACCAATTTTACTAACCGTTTATTAAACTATAGTGCTTTGTCGGCCTCTATCATTGCTGGCGCCGATTTGAATGGACAAATAGTTTATACAGATTTGGAACCTGATGAGGTTCTCACCCCTGAAACGACTTATGATTTTAGAATTCTAAATGGACTTACTCAGTTCACCTTAAACAACAATCTTGGTCCAAAAGCATTCTGCTATGCCAGTAGTGGAGGAGCCTTTGTTGGGATTATGGCATATGGTTATGCCTATCCAGCGGTCATGGCCGAAGGTGATTTGGTAGACAATACCAGTCTGACATCAGATGGGAATACTGGTTATCTCAATTGGAATTCCTGTAGCTATTCCAATAGCCAGTGGTGCGGTTCGGTTGTCGACGGTTACCTTGGGATAAAATTCAAGGACCTTACTACGGGCTTGGATCATTACGGCTGGGTGCGAATGGACTTGGATTATGGTCCAGGTAATTCGCACAACATAACGATCAAGGAATACGCCTTTGAATCGAACCCCGATACCCCAATAACGGTAGGAGACCAGGGAAGCCTTGGTTTTGATCAGAATTATTGGAATTCCTTCAATTATTCATTTGATCAAAAGATTCTACAACTGAATTTTTCAAGTCCAATCGAAACAGTTCGACTACTCGATATTCAAGGAAAGGAAATGGCAAAACATGCTTTAAACTCTAGTACTGGTTCAATAAATCTAGAATATTTAACTTCTGGCGTTTATATTGTTCTTGTAAATTCCGGAAATCAAATTAAAACCATAAAGTTGATCAAATCTTAACTTAGTATTTTTAAATAAAAAAAGGCACCAAGGTGCCTTTTTTTTATGTTCATGCAGTACTGTTTTGCCCCTATTTCATCTAAAATATTGAGAACCAAAAGCCAAAAATTGATTTTTTCATACTTATTTAGTATTTTTACCCATATAGGGCATTATAAGCCATAATCAATTTAATTTTACATCTATGAAAAAAATTACTTCTAAAAATTTATCAAAAAGATTAGCACAATACGGTGCAATGTCTGCAGCGGTTATGGCTGGTGCCGATGCCAATGGCCAGGTAGTTTATACCGATGTTGACCCAGACGTTACCCTTCAAGTGGGTGATGTATTTTCCCTTGATTTTGAGGTAGACACCTTTGAAGATCTTTCGATTAATAACCCTGATGGATTAGCTGGTGGTAACGCAGCAATCGTGTTCCCAAGCTCTGGTGGAGCACTTGCTGGATTCACTTCCGGAGGATATGAGTATCCATTATTAATGGCTTCTGGGGACGTTATTGATGCCGCTACAGGATACACCACCACTGGTGTTCGTGGTGATCTTAACTATTATGGTTGTGCCTACTCAAACAGCCAGTGGTGTGGTGATGTGACTGACGGATATCTTGGTGTTCGATTCATTAGCTTGACCACAGGAACAACGCATTACGGATGGGTTCGTTTAGACACTGACGTGAATGGGGATAACCTCATGACCGTAAAGGATTTCGCATTCGAGGCAACTCCTGATACAGCAATTTCGGCTGGTGATCAAGGATCTCTTGGGGTAACTGACAGCGCTTTCGGTGCTTTCGAATTCCACACAAGCGACAACGCGCTTCACTTGAGTTCAGCTACCATGATGGATCAAGTGGTATTGCACAATGTTCTTGGTCAAGAAGTAGCCCGTCAGCAAATCAATGCGACCTCAGCTACTTTAGCCATGGATCGTCTTAGCGCTGGAGTATACATCGCTACGATCTCTGCTGAAGGTCAGACTAAAGCTATCAAAATTAGCAAGCGTTAATTTAGACCACGGTTTAAAGTTTAATACCGAAAAAGGGAGTCTCGTAAAGACTCCCTTTTTTTTTTATGCTTTTTTTCGCGCTTTAATGCTTATTGGCCAGTTGGCCGCATGCCGCATCGATATCGTTTCCTCGACTGCGCCGCACCGTAACAGGAATATGGGCGCGTTCCAGGGCTTGAGTATAGGCCTGTATGCGATGCTCTGAAGCCTGTTTGAAATCGCCATCATCTATGGCATTATATTCAATGATGTTAACCTTACACGGAACTTTTTTACAAAACTGGACCAGTGCACGAATATCCTGATCGGTATCGTTAAAACCATCCCAAACAATATATTCAAAAGTGATGCGTCTTTTGGTTTTTTCATACCAATAAACTAAAGCCTCTGACACATCGTCTAGAGTAAAACGCTCAGCAAAAGGCATGATGACCTGACGTTTCTCTTGAATAGCCGAATGCAAGGATAAAGCCAAATGAAACTTCACATGATCATCGGCTAGCTTTTTGATCATTTTAGGTACCCCTGAAGTAGACAATGTAATACGCTTTGGCGACATTCCCAATCCTTCAACACCCGTAATCTTCTCTATGGCTAAAAGAACATTATTGTAGTTCATCAGTGGTTCGCCCATACCCATAAAGACAATATTTGATAATGGACGATCATAATAAAGCAAACTCTCTTGGTGAATGGCCATGACCTGATCATAAATTTCATCTGGGTTGAGATTGCGCATGCGCTTAAGTCTTGCCGTTGCACAAAAAGTACAGTCTAAACTACATCCAACCTGCGAGGAAACACAGGCTGTGGTTCTGGTCTTAGTGGGAATTAGTACCGATTCTACAATTAAATCATCGTGTAAACGCACAGCGTTTTTTATCGTCCCATCACTACTGCGCTGCATTTGATCTACACTAATGTGATTGATTACAAAATGCTCCTGAAGTAATTCTCGGGTTTCCAAAGAGAGATTGGTCATTCCTTCAAAATCATGTGCGCCTTTTTGCCAAAGCCATTGATAAACTTGATTGGCACGAAAGGACTGTTGACCTTGCTCGGTGAAAAACAAACGCAAATCTTCCAGGCTAAGTCTTCTGATGTCTTTTTTTGTCATCGTCATAGATGGCGTAAAAGTACAACTTTAGACAGGAATGATTAGCCCAAGGACTAAGGTTGGATTTGTAATTTTTTTGTTACGATGTTCCCAGAATCATTATCCTCTAAATAGAGTAAATAAATTCCGGGAGCCAAAATAGAGACATCGATCTGATTTTCGGTTGCCGATAAATCGAACGTCATAAGACGCTGGCCCGTGAGCGAGAAAATATTGCCCCTCAAGCGAGGATATTTCGTGTTTTTAATAGAGATATAGTCCCTTGCAGGATTTGGATAAACTGACACTTGGCCTTCAAGCTCAAAATCACCAATACTCAAAGCATTTTCGAGTGTCCCGAGTTTATCAATACCCATACCGTCAGGGTCTAACCAATCACTCAAACGCTGTTCAGGGGTATTTCCTGCGGACCATGAACTCGCAAAACGTCCGTATAAATCATAGCGACCATTACTTTGTAGGCCATCACACTGGGCCATTCCGCCATGTAATTGGCCTATAATCTGTCCTTGATCATTAAATAGTGGCGAACCGGATGATCCACCTTCTGTACTGCCTATATCCCATCCATTACCGCCGCCTACATCAGTGCCTTTGATGAGCCAAACTTCTGTTCCATTAGCCGTATCGCGTACCATAGGATCATCATCACGGCAAATCTTCATAACATCACCCTGTGGATGATGAATACCGATTTGATATTGAGGAAGCTCATCTGTTCTATTCCAGCCCGCAAAGGCCACATCCCAAGAGGCCGGAATGGATTCGTTGAGTTCCACGAGCGCAAAATCTGAACGCGCATTTTTAGCACGCAATTCAGCCCCATTTACAGTGAAATTTGTTCCAATGTCGACGCTATTTTCATCAGTACCACATACAGCATCTGGGCTGATCCAATTAAAGCGCATGGACCAAAAATCTGGATTAGAATTTTCAAAACAATGATTTGCGGTTAAAACATAAGGCGTCTTATCCTGTTTGGCGTTGTTTAAAAGTACTGCCGAACACAAATACCCGTTGCCCAGATTTAATAGGGATACAGCTTTTTTAAGTTGATTGCGATGGCCGTCAAATGCCTGGCCAACGCTACAATTAACATCGTAATGACAATCTCCCGAGTCCTCAAGACCTCGTGCACCATTTTGATCTTGTATCAATTGATGCACAGCGCCCATACGGTAGGCATGGATTAAGCTCTCTAATCGCAGTCGGGGTAATTCAGTGGTGTATGGTTGTGCTACATACTCGATAATTATTTCATCCCCATCAATAAACCAACTCCCAAAAGCACTGTTAGTACTGGATTTGGAATAATGAACCTTAGACCAATCGGTCTGAGTGGCATTATAAAATTGTACCTGCCCTCCTTGAGGAATATAAAAGTCTGAAAAATTAAGACTTAAGTTAAGCGCTCCAGGGGAGCGCAATGCGATGCGCCAAATTTGAGTGCCATCAGACATTTCAGACCATTGCCCATGGGTAAAAATATCGATAGAGACATGACGCTCTATTCCAAAACGCCAAGGCATAGACTTATCTTGATCGGCTACTAAATCCTCAGCAATTACGTGAGTCATGTCAAGAACTGACAGATCCACATATTCAGGGGACTCAAGGTTAAAGGTCCAACTCCGTGGCTCAGGTGCATTGCCTTGACTCCAAAGAGAAGGGGAAAATACAAGAAAGAATATGTACCAGTGTCTGA
>CALJFV010000013.1 GCA_938074515.1 uncultured Flavobacteriaceae bacterium | reverse complement strand
AAATGAAATACAAGGCGTTTTTAAAAGGGTTTAAGATCAAAGAAATCCCGGTGATTTTTACTGATAGAACTCGAGGGACTTCTAAAATGTCCAAAGGAATTATTTCAGAAGCTATTTTTGGTGTTCTGAATATGCGATTTAAAAAATTATTAAACAGATTAGACCTATGAATCAATCCGTATTGATTAAGAATGCACAGGTGGTGAATGAAGGAAGTATCGATACTTGCGATGTATTGGTTGTTGGGGATCGTATCCAAGAGATTGCTTCAACGATAAGTGCGAAATCTCCAAATACAAGAGTTATCGATGCCGACGGGCTCTACCTCATGCCGGGTATGATCGATGATCAAGTTCATTTTAGAGAACCTGGATTGACCCACAAAGCAACGATAGAATCTGAATCCAAGGCTGCTGTAGCGGGTGGGATTACAAGTTTTATTGAAATGCCCAATACCGTGCCTCAGGCCACAACAATGGAGAAAGTTGAGGAGAAGTTCGCCATTGCCGCGAAGAGCTCTTGGGCAAATTATTCATTCATGTTTGGTGGAACCAACGACAATCTGGAAGATCTCATTAATGCTGACGCCACGAAAGTTGCTGGCATAAAACTTTTCTTGGGGTCTTCTACGGGCAATATGCTTGTTGATGATCCGGAGGTTTTGGCGGCAATCTTTAAGAAAACTAAAATGGTTATTTCGGTGCATTGTGAGGATGAGGCGACCATACGGGAAAATCTTGCGGTACAAATGGAAAAATACGGGGAGGATATCCCGATGACCATGCACCCGATTATTCGGTCAGAAGAGGCCTGCTACCTTTCGAGTTCAAGAGCGATAGAGTTGGCCAAAAAACACGGCGCGCGCCTCCATGTTTTCCACTTATCAACGGCAAAAGAAACCGGATTGTTTAAAGCGCAATCTGACCTGACTAAAAAAAGCATCACTTCGGAAGTTTGCATTCACCATCTCTGGTTCTCAGATGAGGATTACCCGCGCCTGGGATCGAGGATAAAATGGAACCCAGCAGTAAAGACAGCATTAGATCGCTCTGGCTTGCGCAAGGCATTGTTGGAAGATCGAATAGATGTTATTGCTACTGACCACGCCCCGCACACCAGCGAGGAAAAATCAAATAAATACACCAGTGCTCCCTCGGGAGGGCCCCTGGTACAGCACGCCCTTGTGGCATTGATAGAACTCTATCATCAAGGGGTGATTTCTTTGGAAAAAATAGTCGAAAAATTTGCCCATAACCCCGCGAAACTTTTTGATATCAAAGACAGAGGATTTATTCGTTCAGGATATAAAGCAGATTTAGTTTTGGTCGACTTGCATGCCCCTTGGACGGTTAATAAGTCCAATATATTATACAAGTGTGGTTGGTCTCCTTTTGAAGGCAATGTGTTTCAAGCTCGCGTGATGCATACCTTGGTCAATGGTCAACTCGTTTACACCGATGGTTTATTCCCGCAAAGAACATTTGGAGAGCGGCTCTTATTTAATCGATAATTAATGAAGTTTTGATGAAATATGTCCTTTTTATTGTTCTTATCACGGGTATTTTTGGCTGCCAAGATGTGGTCCGACCTGAACTGCCAGAGCGCATAATTCCTGAGTCTAAAATGGCAGATATTCTTGTGGAGGCTTATATTGGTAACGCTGCCCGAAGCAATAACAATCGCGTTTTGCGTATGGGAGGCGTTCAACTAGACTCAATTCTGTATGCAAAGTATGCCATAGATAGTCTTCAATTTGCACAGAATACGGCATACTACGCGTCTGAAATTGGCCCATACATGCGTATACTGGAGCAGGTCGAAGCAAAACTTTCTGTTGTAAAAAAATCTTTAGATTCTATCGCCTTGATTGATGCAGAGCAGCAAAAAAAAGATAAAGAGTCTTTACTAGATTCGGCCAGAGCTAATGTGCTCAACCAAAAAATTATTCCGGCAGTAAGTCAATAAAGGGAGCATTAATTTATCCTGTAAGGCGCAAAGCGACAAATCCTGTTGAGCGTCTTGTCCAATTCAGTGTAGGTCAGTGAGGACTGGTTTATTATTGGTGTACCATCATAGGTGGAGGGTTCGAACATAGCATGGATATAAGCCTTGGGCAATTTTTGTGGGCTTCCTGTAATCCAGGCACGCAAGAAATCAACATAATGCCCAATGAGTCCCACCCAAAGGGGAATCTTCAATGTAGGCGGTTTTTTTGAGCCTAGGGCATGGCCTATTTTTTCTAGAACCTCGAGATAAGTCAAATTATGCCCAACCAATGTAAAGGCTAAGTTGTGTACGGTTCCTTCCATTAGATTTTGCGCGAAAGCCACCACATCTTTGACATCAACAAAACCTGTTCCCCCTGGAGGGTACCATTTGGGTTCAGTGCTTACAAATTTTAGAAGAAAACCACTGCCGCTGCGCCAATAGCCTTCACCTAAAATTACTCCGGGGCGTAAAATAAGGACCTTGAGTCCTTCTTGAGCGCCCCTCCAGACTTCTAACTCTCCTCCATACTTGGTTAAACCATAAGGATCTTTAAACGAAGGGGGTTCGAAGGAATCTTCTTCTTGGCCATTTGTGTTTTGTCCCATGGCCGCAATGCTGCTGATATAGCAGAGTTTTTTAACCTTTGCTTCTAGGCAACAATTAACCAAGTTCGCCGTGCCTGTGGTATTGGTATTTTTGAGCTCCTGATAACGACGCCACTCAAAATTAATGAGTCCTGCTACGTGATAAACTTCTGTTATTCCTTCAAGCGCTTCGGAAAGCCCAAT
>CALJFV010000012.1 GCA_938074515.1 uncultured Flavobacteriaceae bacterium | reverse complement strand
AAGGCACAGCTCATTGAAAGTCTCAAAGGGGAAGCCAAGACCGATGCCATGGCATACATTCAAAACAGTCTTGAAGAGGCCAAAATGACCGCCCAACAGGAGGCCAAAAAGATCATCATTAATACCATTCAACGAATTGGCACAGAAGAGGCCGTAGAGAATTGTGTCTCTGTATTTAATCTAGAGAACGATGATGTCAAAGGGCGAATTATCGGACGAGAAGGACGTAATATACGTGCTATCGAAGCGGCTACAGGGGTTGAAATTATCGTAGACGATACCCCTGAGGCAATAATCCTTTCATGTTTTGATTCTGTACGTCGTGAAATAGCCCGGCTTTCTTTACATAAGTTAGTGACTGATGGACGCATTCACCCCGCGCGAATAGAAGAAGTCGTTAAAAAGACCACCCAACAAATCGAGTCTGAAATTATAGAAGTTGGCAAGCGGACCGTCATCGACCTGGGGATCCATGGGCTTCACCCAGAGCTCATTAAAGCCATTGGGCGTATGAAATACCGCTCATCATACGGTCAAAATTTACTGCACCACTCAAGAGAAGTGGCGCGACTGTGCGGGACTATGGCCGCAGAGCTCGGTTTAAATGCAAAACTAGCCAAAAGGGCTGGCCTTTTGCATGATATCGGTAAAGTTCCAGAAACTGAATCTGAGACACCACACGCCATCCTTGGAATGCAATGGGCTGAAAAATATGGAGAGAAGCCGGAGGTTTGTAATGCCATAGGGGCACACCATGATGAAATTGAAATGACGAGTCTCTTATCACCAATCGTTCAAGTTTGTGATGCCATTAGTGGTGCACGCCCCGGAGCAAGACGACAAGTTTTAGATTCCTACATACAGCGACTTAAAGATTTAGAAGATATTGCTTTTGGTTTTGGTGGAGTCGAAAAAGCTTACGCGATTCAAGCGGGCCGCGAACTAAGGGTCATTGTTGAGAGTGAAAAGGTCAGTGACGATAAAGCCGCTCAATTGTCCTTTGAAATTTCACAAAAGATTCAAACTGATATGACCTATCCAGGTCAGGTTAAAGTCACCGTTATTCGAGAAACGCGTGCAGTAAATATCGCTAAATAGTCCTTAGTAATTATTTAGAAAACACCCAATCGTAACCTTTCTCAGGGCAATCAAAAAAATGTCCGTTAATAAAACGGTACGCTTTATCGAGCGCTGTGAGTTGAGTAATGTCTCGATCACTTAAAGCGATCTGGGCTGCCATAAAGTTATCCAATAAATGTTGGTGTTGAACTGCCTTTGGAATAACCGAATCTCCACGAGAAATATGGTAACTGATAAGAATTTGTGCTGGCGTACAATTGTAACGCTGGGCCATATCTTGCACCTCTGGTATATCAAATAGATTAGGCTCATCTGATGATTTCATACCTGCTGCCCGATCCGTGGAACCCAGCGGGGCATAAGCGGTAAGTGCAATTCCCTTTTCTTTACAATAACCTCTCAGTTTATCTTGAGTTAAGAGAGGATGCATTTCAACTTGATTCACAGCAGGCATGGAGGAACATGACTCCAATAAACTCAGGTGGCCCACAGTAAAGTTTGAAACACCGATAGCCCGAGTTAAACCCGTGCTCTGGGCGTGTTGCATAGCGGTCCAGGTGTCCAAAAGCGGGGCTTCACTTAATGAAAGATAATCTTCATGCGTTTCTGGCAAAATGACTCCGCTTTTGAAAGCTATGGGCCAATGGATTAAGTACAGGTCTAAATAGTCTATTTTTAAACGATCCAAAGATGCCTCGAGTGCAGGTAAAACTTCATTTGCTTGGTGCCGATCATTCCACAACTTTGAGGTTACAAAAAGTTCTTCTCTAACACAAAGCCCCATTTCAATGGCCAGTGCAATTGCTTGACCTACTTCAACCTCATTGTCGTAGATCATGGCGGTATCGATATGTCGATATCCTATTTTTATTGCTTCTAATATCGCATGAACTACCTCTTGCCCTTGAGCTTTCCATGTCCCCAATCCCAATGCGGGCATTTTAATCTCCTGTTGTAGTGTAATTTGTTTCATTCTGGACTATTCGTTTTAATGAGTTTTGAATTTAAGATTTTAATTTTCTTGGGTGGAATTGTTTCATGACTTTGGCCAAATGGGCCGTTTCTATATGCGTATAGATTTCAGTAGTCGTAATGCTCTCGTGGCCTAGCATTTGTTGAATGGCTCTTAAGTCAGCACCACGCTCCAATAAGTGTGTGGCAAAAGAATGACGAAACGTGTGTGGACTTACTTTTTTATCAATTCCTGCGCGCTCAGCCAAGTCTTTAATAATGGTGAATAGCATCGCACGGGTGAGCCCTTTTCCTCGACGGTTCAGAAACACTGTGTCTCGATAGAGGGCATCTATTTCCATATGATTTCGCACTTCACGAATATAAACATTGATAAATTTCTCAGTAGAAGGCGCTACAGGCACGATTCGCTGCTTATCTCCCTTACCCGTAACCTTAATAAAGCCTTGATCAAAATGAAGATCCGATAGCCTTAAGGTAACCAATTCAGATACCCGAAGTCCACAGCCGTAAAGTGTTTCGAGCATGGCTCGGTTGCGTTCGCCTTGTGGGTGACCCAAATCGATCACCCCAATCAGCGCATCAATTTCCGCGACAGAAAGCGTATCGGGTAGATAACGACCAATTTTTGGGCTTTCCATTAGATTCAGAGGATTGTCGGGCCTTAAATCCTCAAAAACTAAAAAATTAAAAAAGCCTTTTAAACTCGAGATCAGCCGCGCTTGTGAGCGCGCGTGGAGAAACTTTGCTTGCTGATAAACAAACTCTTGTAGTAAATCCAATTGAATTTTGGAGGGCGAAGGCGCAGCATTGTTTTGCTCAAGCCAAGTCGAAAGTTTTTTCAAATCGGCTTGATATCCCTTAATGGTATTTACCGAGAGACCACGCTCAATTTTGAGGTACTGAGTAAATGCTTTTATGGAATGCGGCCAATTCAACGTTTCGATTTTATGCGCTACGGACTAAAATAAGGTATGATACAACACCATGAAAATAGGCTTTTACCATTCGGGTTTAAAATTATTTGCCTTAAATTAGGAAAACTTTAAACATATTGATTCATGAAAAAATTATTGACCCTTCTATTATTGTTCCTCATCAGCTCCGTTAGTGCCCAGGGATTGGATTTTGGCCTTAAACTCGGTTTTAACTTTGCTAATGTTTCAGGAATAGATGATTTTCAGCAGCGCACAGGACTTTCAGCAGGATTATTTGCTGGGGCCCGATTAGGCGATAAACTAGGATTTCAAATTGATGCACTTTACAGTCAGCAAGGCGCAGAAGTCGGAAATACATATTCGGATATCGTACAAGATTTTAATCTAGATTATATCAGCATCCCTGTAGTGGTAAAATATTACCTGAGCGATAACCTAAACATTCATGCCGGACCACAAATGGGGATATTGCTTAACGATGAGACCAGTGTTCTTAACCAAACGTTCGATGCGATTGAGGCGGACACACTAGACTGGCTTGGGACCTTGGGCATAGGACTTGATCTTCCTTTAGGCCTCAGGGCAGAAGCGCGGTATAGTTTTGGACTAACCCGTGTTAATGGATCTGTAACCATTCCATCGCTTGGGACAATTCAAGAAGGACGGACCCGCATGACCACGTTAAGTATCGGTTATTCCTGGCTTTAAAACAACAGCTTAAAGGTTTCTGCCTTTAAATATTTTAATCATGGCCGTAGTACAAATTAGGGTCAGAGAAATTAGGACTGATGCACCGAGCCAGTCTCCATAAAGGACGTATCCTGTCCCAAAAAGGGCACAGTAGACCAAAACAACGCCTAATAAAAATAGCAATAGATCGCTTGAAAAACGCTCGCTTGAATCCTTAAGTAAGACGCCCTGAGCTTCCATCTTTTGCCTAAAACCCCGCCATCCACGGCCATAGGGTGTGATTTTATTGTAGAAATTAATCAAAGTTTTATGGTCAGTAGGTCTGGTTAATAAGGTGACTAACACCCAACTAAGCGTCGTAATCCCAACACCCCAAAGTAATTTTTGGGTGGCGTCAAATCCAAAGTCAAAAAATTCAAAGGCCAAGGCTAAGGCAAAAGAAACAACCATGCCCGTGATTTCACTATAGGCGTTTATGCGCCACCAAAACCAACGAAGAATAAAGATCAACCCTGTTC
>CALJFV010000011.1 GCA_938074515.1 uncultured Flavobacteriaceae bacterium | reverse complement strand
AGTGTTGGTTACGCGTTCTCCGGTGGTTCTATTGTTGTATGTTTCGTTTGTTGCTAAAGGAAATCGGCCGATACATCCCCCTCCTTCGAAATAGGTCATTTTTATCGCATCTCCAGTATGACCAATCAACATAACTTTGTTTAGCGTTCCACTCATCTCTTTACTTTTTTACAAAATTAACTAAGGCCATCTAATATAACTAATTTTGAGGGGTAAAAGGAAACGTCTCAGAAATAAAACGGGCAATGACCGCAGGAACAGGCAAGGCAAAAAGTTCCTCAGCAGTATAGGCCTCTGGCAATGGATTCTTGGACACTCCTGTCCAAAAGACAACCATTAATTTTTTATGAGTCAATCTATGGACCCTAGGAACTGGATTAACCGCTGCCAAGTCCCTAATCCACAAATCGTCCCCTTCAATTAGGGCATTAGCTTTGGTAATTACTTGACCCACCTCCAATGGCTTATTTGATTCTATCAATGGAAATTCAAAAAGATTTGGCCATATGCCATCAGCAGGGCGAGGACGCATCCAAATTTTTCCATGAACATCCTGAATGACTAAAAAATTGTAATAAACCGCCTTTACCTTTGTTTTTTTGACCGAAACAGGGAGCTTGGCAACACTCCCTGTAGCGTATGCAACACAATTCTTGGAAAGTGGACAGCTGGAACAATCGGGATTTTTTGGGACACAGTGCAAAGCCCCAAACTCCATGACCGCTTGATTGTAAGTTCCTGGATCCTCTAGATATAATTGTTCATCGGCTAACTCCTGAAATCTTTTTATTCCTGAAACAGCATTTATAGGAAGTTCGATTCCAAATACCCGGCTTAAAACCCTGTAGACATTACCATCAACAACCGCCTTGGGCTCATTGTAACAAATTGAAGCAATGGCACTTGCCGTATATACGCCAATTCCTTTCAATGCCAATAAACCCTTAAAGGTCTGGGGAAACACTCCGCCGAGCGCAGTGCTTACCCACTGAGCTGTGAAATGCAAATTACGGGCTCTTGAATAATACCCGAGCCCCTGCCACAATTTAAGAACCTCTTGTTCGCTGGCTTGAGCCAACTTTTCAACCGTAGGGAAGTGATTGACAAATTTTTCATAATAGGGCATTCCTTGAACCACCTGTGTCTGCTGTAAGATTATTTCAGAGAGCCAAATCTTGTAGGGATCCATGGCCCGCCGCCAAGGCAGGTCACGCTTGTTTTCTAAATACCACGAAACCAGTATTTTATCTATTCTAAATTGGGGAGACTTCACTTACCAAAAATAGGGTATATGTATTTATATTTTAATACTTTACGATTTGATTATTTGATTTTAAAATCATTATATTTGCCCACTCGAAAAACGAGCCTATCATATATTCATTATAACACAATTAAAAAGTACTTCAGAATGACTAAAGCAGACATCGTCACAGAAATTTCAGAGAAACTCGGATTAGAAAAAGGAGATGTACAGGCAACCGTTGAGGCCTTCATGGGTGAAGTTAAGCAATCTTTGGAGTCAGGCGAAAATGTTTATTTGAGAGGTTTTGGAAGCTTTATTATTAAAACGAGAGCTGAAAAAACTGGAAGAAACATTTCAAAAAACACAACAATAAAAATTCCAGCCCATAATATCCCTGCCTTCAAGCCTGCAAAAGTTTTCGTTGAAGGGGTTAAGGCCAGCGTTAAAGTCAAATAAATATTCATTAGTTCGGCTTAGTCGAGCGTTAAATCATATACCGTATGCCAAGTGGTAAAAAAAGAAAAAGACACAAGGTTGCGACGCACAAGCGCAAGAAGCGTAGACGCGCAAACCGCCACAAGAAGAAAAAGTAATTTATAAATTACCTTTTTAACTAATGTTCTTTGACATAGAAATAAGTTCATACAATTTGCTTATTTCTACAGGTTTTATCAAAATCAACGCCGTTGATTTTGATCCTGTGTTAAAAATTGTTTAATCCATCCCGTCCATTATTATGGTCTGGGATAAAAATTAATTACCGTGAACTACGAATTAATAGTAAGATCCAGTTCACAACAAGTTGATTTTGCCCTTTTAAAAGATGGAAAACTAATCGAACTCCACAAGGAAGCAGAGGACAATAAATATTCGGTTGGAGACGTGTTTATCTCCAAAGTAAGAAAAACTGTCCCTGGTCTCAATGCCGCATTTGTTAATGTGGGTTATGAAAAAGATGCCTTTTTGCATTATCATGATTTAGGACCAAAAATTCTGTCGACTTTAGATTTCGTAAAACGTGTAAGCACAGGAAAATTAAGAGATTACTCCTTAAAAGAATTCCCATTACAAAAAGAGATTGATAAAAATGGTACCATTAATGATGCCATAAAAAATAATCAATCAATTCTGGTACAAATCGTAAAAGAACCTATCTCCACCAAAGGTCCGCGCATCAGTTCGGAGCTTTCTTTAGCTGGTCGGTATATTGTTTTGGTTCCTTTTTCTGATCGAGTTTCAATTTCACAAAAAATTGAATCTAATGAAGAAAAAGAGCGCCTAAAACGTCTGATTCAAAGCATAAGACCAAAAGGATTTGGGGTCATCATACGAACCGTAGCAGAGGGTAAAAAAGTAGCAGAACTGGATAGAGATTTACAAAATCTTATAGATCGCTGGACAGCGATGTGTAAAAAGCTACATCGGGCGCACCTCCCAAGTAAAGTGCTTAGTGAGATGAATAGAGGATCATCCATAATTCGAGATTTATTGAACGATTCATTTTCGGCCATTCATATCGATGATGAAACCCTATTTTATCAAATAAAAGATTACGTGCAAGCCATTGCACCAAAACAGGAGAATATCGTGAAGCTTTATGACGCCAAAATACCTATTTTCGAAAAATTCGGTATCGAACGGCAGATTAAGACTTCATTCGGCAAAACAGTTTCGGGAGCAAAAGGTTCCTATTTAGTAATCGAGCATACCGAAGCACTCCATGTCATTGATGTCAACAGTGGCAACCGAAGCAATAAGTCCAATACTCAAGAGGACACTGCTTTGGAAGTCAATTTATTAGCAGCAAGTGAAGTAGCCCGTCAACTCAGATTACGAGATATGGGTGGCATCATTGTTGTCGATTTCATCGATATGGCAAAAGCTGAACACCGCAAAAAATTGTTCAATCATCTTCGCGATGAAATGAGTGATGATAAAGCCAAGCATAAGATTCTTCCCCCCAGCAAATTTGGACTCATCCAAATCACGAGACAGCGTGTTAGACCAGAGGTCAATATTAAAACACGAGAAATCAACCCAAATTCGGGTGAAAGTGATGAAATTGAGGCCCCAATTGTTGTGGTACAAAAAATTGGCGAAGAGCTGAAAAAGCTTGTTAACAAAGACTATAAAAAGATAACCTTAAACACACATCCTTTTATAGCAGCCTTTTTAACCAAAGGCTTTCCATCTGTGCGCACCAAATGGTTTTTGGAGCACAAACAATGGATTAGAATTCAACCTAGAGATGCTTACACGTACCTAGAATATCATTTCCAAGACGATAAAGGAAATGATATATAGAACTAAAACCCCTCCCTTAACAGGAGGGGTTTTTTTATGCCCTATTTTTATAAATCCTTGCGAACCTTTACAGAAGGAAACAGCCCAACTTTAAATCAAGCATCTCTGACCATTAAGATTGATTATCTTTATTTCATGAAAAATTCGGTGCCCTCGTATACTCTTGAAGAGGCTAAAGAAAAACTCGAACGTTACTGTACTTATCAGGAGCGTTCTCATAAACAAGTAGAAGAACAACTCTATAAGATGAGGATGATTCCACAGGCACAAGAGGTGATCATTACCCATTTAATTCAACATAATTTTCTCAATGAATCGCGTTTCGCCCAGGCCTATAGTCGCGGAAAATTTCGCATCAAGAAATGGGGTAGAAAACGCATTACTCAAGGACTCAAACAGCACGGCGTAAGTGTTTATAACATCAAATTAGGACTCGCACAAATTGAACCGGATGCCTACAGAGAAACCTTTGATGAATTGGTCAAAAAAAGGTTAAATGAACTCTCAAATGAAACAAATCTGAGCAAGAAAAAGCGAAAACTATTCGACTATTTGGCCTACAGGGGGTGGGAAACAGAACTGATTTATGAGGCCCTATTACTGGCCTGAAATCGGACAATATTTTTTTTTGTCTGAGCGATCGCCTGTTCATTTTTATAATCAATCCAAGCTTGACCCTTAAGGCGACGCATCAACTGATCGTAATAACGCATGATAAATATATTGTACAAAGCCTTAGTCAAATGCCGTGGTTTACGGGGCATAGCACGTAGACTCATCGAAAATCCTGCTGATATATATTGCATATAATGCCAATATCCCTCAGGCATATAGAGCACATCACCGTGCTTTAGTGTCCCTTCAAATCCTTTAATGAGATTAAGCCCTGGCCACTTTATGTAATCGGGATTCGCAAAGTCAATGTCCTCACGCACAATTAAAGAGTGAGGCACCTTATACATAAACTCAGTCTGTTTTTGATCAAATAAAACAACCCGTTTCTCACCCTGAAAATGGATGTGAAAGATATTGGCTAAATCAATATCGTAATGCATGAAGGTGTAACTCTTTTGGCCACCAAAAAACAGCATAGGCAAGCCTTTTAAAATAGGCAATCCTAAATCCAGTTGTTTAAAATCTTTTTGAAGCTCGGGCACTTCTTTGAGTAGATTCCATAAGAAAATACGAAACTTGGTAGGCTCTCGCTCAAGCAAATCAATATAGTCTGCCATATTCATGGTAGCATGAGGCTCATTAAATCCATCCTTGTGATCCACGGGACGATCGTCATAGAGCGGGACTGTTTTGTTCCCCGCAACCCGACGTATATAATCAAAGTTCCACTGCTCATATGCCGGCCAATTGCTTATGGCATCTTCAAGAATTACCGGCTTCTGAGGTTCAAAATATTGTTGAAGAAAATCCTTCTTTGAGAGTCCACAAACGCGATCTATAGACTTTAAGTTCATCAAGGCGTGAGTTTATAAATTAATTCAAGCAGAACCACTCCCTTGGGCATTGGCACTAGGTTGGTCTCACTATATTCCGTGCCAAAAATATTTTCCGCCGCAAGACGCAATGTATATCTCGACTGGTGATAGAGTAATGAAACGTCCGCAACATTAAACGCCTCTTGAGCTTCACGTTTTCCGTACTTGTACATTATTGTTCCTTCCCACTTCTTAGACCAAAGCATACGCCACTGCCCAATGGCTCTATGTTTAAATGAGTTTATCGAGTATCGAGAAAATTCCTCGGGGGCGATTGAAAGGTCATCGTCAATTCGGGTATAACCAAGTTGAAAATTATGCGTCATATTTTGTCCCGCTAGCGCATATTGGACATTAGCCTCCCAACCTTGGGTCAATAAGCCACGTACGTTTGCTGCTTGCCAAAGATCCTCTGCACTGTTTTTTACATAATCAATTAAGTTATTAGCATCACGTCTGAACCAAGCTGCATTCACTGTAAGTGCGCCATCTTTTAGTCTCAATCCTAATTCATAAGCCAATGCTTTCTCAGGTTCTAGATCGGCATCACCTAAAGTATTTGGATCACTATAAAAAAGATCGGTGTAGGTAGGGATCCGATACGTAAAGCCCATATTTGAATAAATTCTCCAATGGCGATTAATGGCATACCCCACATCAATCCCTGGATAAGCAAAGGTTCCAAAATCCGAGAATGAGGTCGCGGCAACACCGGGAATCACATCCAATTTACTTTGAAAGAATTGGAACCTGTGTTCTATAAACAAGGTGGACGCGAAACGCGAACGATCACCAAGATTGTTACTCGACAGAAAAGTTTGTGCCAAATCCACGCCAATGCCTGTTGTTCCCAATGCATTGTCCCACTGACCATGGAGTTCTGCAGCGAGCTTATTTGTTGTATGCAAATTACGGTAGACGGTAGGGTCATTGCGCAAGTATATATATTCATCTTGATTACGTCGCCAATATACACGCGGAGTCCAAATCCAACTTTGGCGCTCAATTTGTGTCTGTACTCCCACTAGACTCGTCTGGGTAGACTCAAACTGATCCGTAGCCGAAGGGGATGCATAGAATCCATTTGCGCCAAAGGCGCGCTCTGAAAGGCTTGCCAAAAAATTTATGGGCTGAGTGCGTTTATTGAACGTACTTTTTAGGGTATAATTAGATTGATCATAATCCGTGTTGTACCGATATCCTCTGGATGTATAGCGCGATACATGTACCATATGGGCACTATTATCTAAGGCCTTATAAGCCGTAAACCCTCCATTGATCTGTTCAAATGAACCACCACTTAAACGAAGGTCTATCGCATCTTTGAAGTCGGATTTAGTGACAATATTAATTGCTCCAGTGAAGGCATTTTGCCCGTAAACGCGTGCCGCTGGACCCTTTATGATCTCTATTCGCTCAATTAATTCTAGAGGGAGTGCGGCATTTAACGTATGATGTCCTGTTTGGGCATCTTCGAGTTTTATTCCATCTATGAGCAAAAGCGTCTGATCAAAGCTTCCCCCGCGAATGTAGAGATCGGCCTGGCTCCCCATGGGCCCTCTACGACGAATATCAACGCCGGCCTCTTGTTGTAATAGTTCTGCCAAACTACTTGCAGGGGAGGACTGAATTTGTTCGGCTTCTATGGTGGTTATCGAACGCGACTGCTGAGAAAATGGAATCATAAGCCGAGTTCCCGAGAGTACGACCGCATCAAGAGACTCCGGGGATTGAATTATGGAATCCATTAATTGCCCCTGAGCGGCCGCAGAAAAACCATCTTGGCCCAAAATTGGGTAAGGCATAAACCCTGCCATCGCAATAATGGCTCGAACTAAGTTTTTGTTTGATAATTTCATCTCAGCAATTTACAAAATTAATAATCAGCACATTATCCGAAACACGTCATTACATTCCATTAAAAAAGCCTCAAGTTGAGGCTTTTTTAGGAATCGTATAGGTAAAAATTAATCTGCCAGAACAATGATTTTATTATCCACCATCTGTACCGTTCCGCTTTTAATGGCCAAATACCAAGCACCATCCTTTTGAGTGAACTTGTTTTTATAGGCCTCAGTAATTTTTGGCTGTCCGACAAACTTTACTTCTCCAGCAACTAGGGTTGAGACAATGGCCGCGTGATTTTCAAGCATTTGAAAGGCACCATCGGTCCCGGGCACACTAACGCTAGTGACTTCTCCTTGGACTAACGAAGCTTCTGGTGTGACTATTTCTAAATACATCGTGTTGTTTTTGGTTCTGATTAAGCTTCAGCGAGCATTTTCTCTCCAGCTTCAATAGCCTCCTCAATAGTCCCTTTAAGGTTGAATGCGGCCTCAGGAAGGTGATCAAGTTCACCATCCATAATCATATTGAACCCTTTAATGGTATCCTTAATATCAACCAGAACTCCAGGAATCCCTGTAAACTGCTCGGCTACGTGGAATGGTTGGGAAAGGAAACGCTGAACACGACGCGCACGCCCTACAGCCATTTTATCCTCTTCCGACAATTCTTCCATACCGAGAATCGCGATGATGTCTTGGAGCTCTTTATAGCGCTGCAACAGCTCTTTTACACGTTGAGCACAAGCATAGTGATCTGCTCCTAAAATATCTGCAGTCAAAATTCTCGATGTAGAATCAAGTGGATCAACAGCAGGATAAATACCCAACTCAGCAATTTTTCGGGACAATACCGTTGTGGCATCTAAGTGAGCAAAGGTTGTCGCTGGAGCCGGATCAGTAAGGTCATCTGCAGGTACATAAACCGCTTGAACAGAAGTAATCGATCCTTTTTTGGTTGAGGTAATACGCTCTTGCATGGCCCCCATTTCGGTGGCCAAAGTTGGTTGGTATCCTACCGCCGAAGGCATACGGCCCAAAAGTGCTGATACCTCGGACCCCGCCTGAGTAAATCGGAAGATGTTATCCACGAAAAACAATACGTCCTTTCCTTGGCCATCTCCTGCTCCATCACGGAAATACTCAGCAATAGTCAGACCTGATAAGGCCACTCGAGCACGGGCTCCTGGAGGTTCATTCATCTGACCAAATACAAAAGTAGCTTTTGATTCTTTCATGGCTTTTTTGTCCACTTTAGACAAATCCCATCCTCCAGCTTCCATAGAATGCATAAAGTCGTCCCCATATTTGATAATGCCTGATTCAAGCAT
The DNA here is from genome assembly GCA_938074515.1 of uncultured Flavobacteriaceae bacterium. Classification (GTDB taxonomy): domain Bacteria; phylum Bacteroidota; class Bacteroidia; order Flavobacteriales; family Flavobacteriaceae; genus BACL21. Next base: position 383 of record CALJFV010000011.1, on the reverse strand, counting down.
TTCTCGCAACAAGTCATTTCCTTCACGGGTACGCTCTCCCACACCGGCAAATACAGATAAACCACCGTGTCCTTTGGCGATGTTGTTGATGAGCTCCTGAATAAGTACAGTCTTACCTACACCAGCACCACCGAAAAGACCAATTTTACCTCCTTTTGCATAAGGCTCAATAAGGTCAATCACCTTAATTCCGGTAAATAGAACCTCAGTCGAAGTCGATAAATCCTCAAATTTTGGCGCCTCACGGTGAATCGGCAATCCGTTTTCACCTGTCTTAGGCAAATCTCCGATACCATCAATTGCGTCTCCAATTACGTTAAAAAGACGGCCATAAATATCATCCCCTATTGGCATTTGAATTGGGGCTCCTGTAACAACAGCAT
>CALJFV010000010.1 GCA_938074515.1 uncultured Flavobacteriaceae bacterium | reverse complement strand
TGGTGATGGAATCACCGATGCCGACGACTCTTGTCCAAACGAGGCTGGTCCAAGCTCAAACGGAGGATGTCCATTCTATGATGCTGATGGTGACGGTGTAGAAGATAAAAACGACCAATGTCCAGATATCGCTGGAACTGTAGCAAACAACGGATGTCCAGAAGTAACCATTGAAATCATTAACCAATTGAATGAATATTCTAAAACTATTCTTTTCGATACAGGTAAAACATCAATTCGCACAGAATCTAATTCAGTGGTTCAAGACATGGCTGATGTAATGGCTGCTTATCCAACCGCAATGTTTGAGGTAGAAGGTCATACAGACAGTGTTGGTAGCGCTAAGAATAACCAAAAGCTTTCTGAGGCTCGTGCTCAAGCGGTCCACGATGCTTTAGTTGGTCTTGGAATCGATGATTCTCGTATTTCTTATGTTGGATACGGAGAAGATCGTCCCGTGGCTAGCAATAATACTGCTGCTGGAAGACAAGAAAACCGTCGTGTAGAAGTTTCTTTGAAGAAATAATTTATCACACAATAAATATTAAAAAAACGCCCTCCTTGTGAGGGCGTTTTTTTATTTTAGGGTATGGAAACCTTCCTTTCAGAGACAATCCATGAGCTTGCTCAAGGGCCTTACCCGCTTTCGGATTATACCCTAATTTTACCCAGTAAACGCGCTGGCGGATTTCTGAATCAAGTCCTAATTGACCAAACGCAAAAGGTTTATTTTGCCCCTACTGTATTGAGCATTGAGGACTTTATCAGTCAAGTTTCTGGGATTGATATTATGGCCCCCACCCAGGTATTACTCGAAGGGTACAAGGTGTATAATGAATTGGTGCCCACTCCTTTTAACGATTACCTTCTTTGGGCAGAACCTTTGCTTAATGATTTTAATGAACTTGATCGTAATCTTGTTTCTCCTGAAGCGTTTTTTAGTTATTTAAGTCAAATAAAAGCTTTCGAGCGATGGGAACTTAAGGAGGCAACACCCCTGATTAAAGACTACCTCAAATTTTGGGAGGGCCTCTTGCCTTTTTACACTGCCTTTACGCAGCATCTTTTGAATCAAGGTGCCGCCTATCAAGGCCTTGTTTATCGCCAAGCCGCAGAAGACTTGAGCCACTATATAAATGCCATAGGCGACAAACCCCACGCCTTTATCGGGTTTAATGCCCTTAACCCCGCAGAGGAAATTCTATTTCAGGAAATGCTTGCTCAAGGCAATAGCCGCGTTTTTTGGGACTTAGATGAGTTTTTTGCCGCTGACCGGCAGCATAGTGTCTCTCAGTTCATCCGCAAGTATGTTGAGAACTGGCCCTATTATAATGAAAAGCAGCATGTGTCTAAATCCTCACCATCATTAGATAAGCCTGGGCAAAAAAATTTATCAGAGATTGCTGCCAACCATTTTTGCCAATCCAAAACACTGCATTTTATAGAAAGCGATAGCGATCAAGGACAAATTCAAGCGTTATCTGCTCTATTAAACAATATATCCCTGGAACAATCCAGCAAGACCGCTATTGTGCTGGCCGATGAATCTTTGCTTGTTCCCGTGCTTTATGCCATCCCCGTAGCCATAAACCAAATCAATATTACCATGGGTTATCCTCTTAAGGCGTATCCTGGGGTTTGGTTTGTTGAAGCACTCTTACAATGGCACAAATCATCTAATAAACGGATCCACCACAACCATCTACACAAAATTTTAACCCATCCATTTGGACAGTTACTGCTCCCTTCGTGGCAGAATATTAGTCGATGGATTCAAAAGAATCATCAGCTATTTATCGCCGTTGAGGATATCGTCGGGTTGACGCGGGAGTCTGAGGCGCAAATTATTGAGCTCATGTTCTCCAATGCGGGGAGCGAAGACAACGTCCTTAAAAATTTAATGACGCTGCTCAGCACTTTAAGTCAACACAAACAACTTAATGCTGTGGATCGCATAGGCATTCAAAAATTATTGGATCTTTTGCAGCAGCTCTATGGCTTGGCAAGAAGCTATGGCTTTTTGGATCATATCGGCGCGATCACTGCCTTGTTTGATCATTTGATGGTCACTGAATCGCTCGATTTTGAAGGGGATGCTTATCAAGGTTTACAAATCATGGGGGTTCTTGAAACGCGAGTCCTCGATTTTGAACATATTATTATGCTCTCTGTGAATGAAGGAGTAATTCCTCAAGGCAAGAGCAGCGCGTCGTTCATTACTTACGATATGAAAAAGGAATTTGGGCTGCCCCTGCACACGGATAAAGACGCCATCTATGGCTACCACTTCTTCAGACTAATCCAACGCGCAACTTCTGTAACTTTTTTGTATAAAAACAGTCAGAAGGGTCTGAGCGTAGGCGAACCAAGTCGATTTTTGCGACTTTTGGAGCTGACAGCCCCCAACACCCATATCATCCATAAAGCTACAGCCCTACAGTCAGTCAATATGACTCCTGCATCTGTCGCGACCTACGAGAAAACACCTGAGGTGATGAACAAGCTCAATGATATTGTGGTGGCAGGGCTTTCTCCGTCCTCTTTAGGGCAATATGTCCGAGATCCCGAGGAATTTTATTTCAGACGGATACTTGGGCTTCCCGAAGAACAACTCATGGAAGATAATATTGCTGCAAACATATTGGGCACTGTAGTCCATGATGCCATAAAGGAAATGTACGCCCCTATGGCAGGAAAAAAATTAGTCCTTTCAGACTTAAAAGCGCTCAAAAAACAAGTGGACAAAATCGTAATGAGTCATTTTGACGACAAATACAACTTACATGCTTTGGCGCATGGTAAAAACCTTATTGTCACGCAGGTCGTAAAAAGTTACTGTCATCAGCTGATTGACTGGGATTGTGCCGCCTTGGAACGCGGAGATACTGTTGAACTTCTTGAGGTTGAAACAGAGCACAATTTGATTTTGGCAATCCCAGGAATTAATGCGCCCATAAAATTACGGGGCGTAGTTGACCGTCTTGATCGATGCAACGGAGTGCTGCGTGTGATTGATTATAAAACCGGTAATGTTCAACCCAGCGATTTAAATATTAGTGATTGGGCAGAACTCACTGAGAGTCATAAAAAAGAAAAAGCCTTTCAACTTTTGACCTACGCCTACATGCATTTTAAAAGTGATCAGGGGTTTAAGTCCTTCGATCAGCAGGCCATTGCTGGTATTCTGTCCTTCAAAAACTTTGGTCAAGGACTAATGACTTATGCTTTCAAGCCCGACCGCTATAAACGCGAAGAGGAGATAACCCTGGACACCCTAACCTTATATCAAGAGCAACTTTTTGAACTCATTCGCGAGATACTCAATCCTCAGACTCCTTTTGTTGCTGAGGCTGAAGATTAAATTAAGTTTTTGATTTGTCTATATTTAGTTGTTTTTCCATCTATAATGTTGATTTAAGTTTAAATTTTAACGAATAAAGGCGCGTTTTATCGGATTTCTAGAAAATTCATCTAATTTTGCAAAAAATATAATTCATGAAAATTCAATCGCTTATCCTCGCCGCTGCATTTGTGTTCACAGGTGTTTTCGGCCTTAATGCACAAGACAGACAAAACCCGTGGGCTATAGAAATTGGAACCAATGCCGTAGATTTTTATCCGGTCGGGTATGACTCCGGAACTCTTTTTCCAGCAATAGGAGCCGGTCGCGTTCACGGAGCATTCATTAATGAATACTTCAACTTTGGAGACCACTACAACTTTATGCCCTCTGCTTCACGCGTAGCCGTAGGACGTCATTTATTTAGTGGCCTTAGCTTAAACGTGGCTGGTAGTATCAATAAAATTGATAAACTCGGTGATGTAGAGTTCAGTGAATGGTTTGGGGCGGACTCTGGCCGTTATTACGGCTTAGACGCGAGTTTAAACTTCAGCTTCGCCGATGCATTGGATAAGTCTTGGGTGATCGATCCTTATCTTGGTTTTGGGGCTGGTCGCAGCTGGATCAAATATGGTTATGCAAAAGGTTTCAATACCCTGAACGCGAATGTTGGATTTAAGTTTTGGGTTATGGAAGATCGCCTTGCGATTAATGTCATGAGTACCTTTAAATCAGGGCTTGATGACACCTACAGCCAAGATCACTTTCAACACAGTGCTGGTTTGATTTTCCAATTTGGCGGTAAAGATACCGACGGAGACGGCATCAACGATGATGAAGATGAGTGTCCAATGGTTCCAGGTATAAAAGAATTTAACGGTTGTCCTGATACTGATGGCGACGGAATTGAAGACGCAAAAGATGAATGTCCTGAGGTTGCTGGTTCGGCCGAATTTAACGGTTGTCCCGACACAGACGGGGATGGTGTAGAAGACCGCAAGGACGAGTGTCCTAAGAAAAAAGGACCGGTCGCATTAGGCGGATGCCCTGATCGTGATAAGGATGGCGTAGCCGATAAGGATGATGCGTGTCCTACTGAAGCAGGTGATCCTAACCTAGGGGGGTGTCCTGATGCCGATGGTGACGGAGTGGCCGACAAAGATGATGCCTGTCCTCAAGAAGTTGGTACCGTTGCTAATGGAGGTTGTCCAGAAATGAGCGTAGAAGTCGTGGAAGACCTCAACAGCTCTACAGCAGATATTTTGTTCACTCTAGGAAGCAGCGCCTTGAACTACGAAGCCAAAGCTATTTTAGATGAAATTGCTCAAGTGCTCAAAGCTTACCCAACGACTTACTTGGAGATTGCTGGACACACTTGTAATATTGACACCTTTACGTTCAACCAAGGCCTATCTGAGGCCCGTGCGAAAGTGGTTCGTCAATATCTCATTACAAAACAGGGCATCAATCCTGCCAGACTTTCGGCCAAAGGATACGGCGAAAATGAACCAATTGCAGACAACAGTACTGCAGAAGGTCGCGCCAAAAACAGACGTGTCGAGATTCGCGTTAATGAATAATTAAGTATTGCGCTTAAAAGATAAACCCCGGACTGCGTCCGGGGTTTTTTGTTTGGATTATCTTTACCCCTGATTTAGCGCGTCATTGAAACGCTGGCGTACCATAAATTCTGAATTTCAAGCTTAAGCATGACTTCAAAAAACCTTATTCCAAATCCTGTAAAGGCCGTACTTTTTGATATGGATGGTGTTATTGTAGACAGTGAACCGCTGCATCATAAGGCTTATTATTTGATGTTTAACCAAGTCGGTATTCAGGTGAGTCATGCGCTTTACGCCTCTTTCACTGGCCAGGCGACGCTAGAGATTTGTAAATCCCTCTGTAAACACTTTAATCTGGAGAAAACACCAGAAGAATTAGTCGCTTTAAAACGGCATCACTTTAAAAATTTATTTAATCAAGACCCTGATTTTGATCTAATTCCAGGAGTACAATCCTTAATCGAAGACTACCACAAAAATGGACTCACCCTAATTTTGGCGTCTTCCGCATCGATGGAAAATATCAATCGCATTTTTAAGCGATTCGCACTCGATCCTTATTTTAAAGCCAAGCTTTCAGGTGCAGACCTGGCTGCTTCTAAACCACATCCTGAGATTTTTGAAAAGGCCGCTGAGGCAGCTGGCATACCCCGAAGACACTGTGTGGTAATCGAAGATTCAGAAAACGGTATTGCCGCGGCCAAGGCCGCGGGCGTTTTTGCTATTGCCTTTGACAGTCCGCACTCAAAGGCCCAAGATTACGCCCAGGCGGACTATGTGATTCAGGATTTTTCAGAGATTTACTTTGATAAGCTTCAAAAAATAAGGGCCTCCAAATAGGAAGCCCTTAACAGTATTTTATGGGGGTGGTACTATTGGCCTTTTGAAATCTTGCGCACCGAACCGTCCTTTTCCCAATATTTCATACGCCCCTTAAGTACACCATTTTTGTAGTTGCCCTCTTGCTTGATTTGTCCATTGGCATACCACATTCGGCTTGTTCCCTCCTTTATATTGGCGGTAAAAAACTCCTCAGAGCCCAACTGACCAGAAGGGTGCCACCAACGAAATGCGCCATGCTTTTGGCCGTTTACGTAATGACCTTCAAGCCTTATTTGGCCGTTATCATAGTTTGTAATCAGTCGGCCTGTAATGGGCGCTCCTGTTGATTTTAAAATGGCCTGACCCTCTTGCATCGCTAAGTCGTCCACTTGATTGTGAAAATAGGTTTTCGCGTCTTGAGCCAGCAGGTTAACGCTAAAAAGCAATACCAATAGCGTCAATAAATAGGGCCGAAACTTTATTTGATGATTCATATTTTAGAGTGCCAGATAATTATACGCGCAAGTTAATGAAATAAATCAGAGTCCTTTGTTAAATCAAACCAGATAAATGGGCGATGATGAACCCACACAACACCAGGAAAATCAATGAAGGAAGTCTTTGGCGGAATTCGCTATTTGCTGAGGCATGGGCATATTGAGCGCCGAGCATAAATACAGCCATCCCAACAGTACTTGGCAAGGACAGCGCATCATAACACAGTCCGGTGAGCATCAGGGTCGCTAAGGCTATTTTGGCCACCCCAACAAAGGATCTGAATAAAATCGAATAGCCAAAATTATTGAACTCGCTTTCTATATTATGGAATCTAAATATCCATACAAAAAGCACGGAGCAGGCGATAATGATTTGTGCGCTATTGGCAAGGAGGTCTGTGTTCATAATGACGCATTTGATTGAATCTTGAAGTTACACAAAAAAACCGAAAGCGTGTTAGACCTTGATTGTCATTTGCCAGCCTTGAGAAGACCGCATTCGGCCTTTGACTAAATAATCTCATGGCTTAACCGCAATAATAGGCCAGTGACTGGCAGTTGTTAAGACCCTACTAACAAGGCTAAGCCGTTTTTAATCAAGCCAGTCAGTGCTTTGTCTTGAGATAAATCTTCTAAATGTGTGCGAACTTCATCGCCCTGGGCATGATTGGTTACTGACATTAGCTCCAATAGCTCCAAAAATAGCAACCACTCCCGTGGATAGGCAGTTTTTGTGCGCTGCCAAAATTCATTCAGTGCTGGGGTCAACTCTGTGACTGATGCCCCAACATCGGGCGCATTTTCAAACGTTTCACGAAGTGTTTTTAAAAGAACATACTCTTGATGTAAGGCCAGTTCCTGTGGACTGTAAATAATTTTTTGGGTGACTGTATCAGATTTTTTATGGATGTTCTTAAAGGATTTATCGTCTGCTGGACCCGCAAAAGCCGAAACCAGGCTCTTGCCCACCGCCATATCGTAAACGCCCCAGCTCGGATCAAAAAGTACCTCATCGCCATAAGTCACACGGCACTCTTTAAAGGTGATCAGCTGAATTTTGCCGCGAATATCTCTTTTGCCCGTGACGATTTTCCCCTCTACACAAACCCCTCCTTCAAAATTTAAGGTCACTATTTGTCCTTCCACAATCCCATAGGCCTCTAAATCCCTGGGGGACATGTCTTCGATGGCCAAATTTGTTCCTTCGAGTTTGCCCACAGGGGAACCAAAACCATCACGGTGTTGATGAGTTCCATGTCCGATGAGTTCGCGACCTTGAGAGGCCAAGGCCGTTGGACCCAGAGTTTGCAGGTAAATAGGAGCGCCTTCATGTTCGATGGCCCTGGTGAAAACTCCTGAAATTTGGATTCCGGTAGACAATTCTACCGTGCCCATTTTTGTAGATTTAATGAGTTTTTGAAGCCCTGATAGGCCGCCGGTGCGCACGGCCATTTTGTTGGCAAATTTTTCCAAAACAAAACTCAGATGAGCAAAGTTTGGCGTCACATAAAGATGCGGTTGGGCGGCAGTAATATCAAAATTGACCTCTGCCGCTTCAATAGTGTAGGGCCTTTTCTCAATTGACGGATCAAGGCAGTCTTTACTCTCCTCGATTGAGGACAAAAGTCCTGCGCCATAAATCTTTGGCGCTGCTAAACTGCCGATCAAGCCATACTCCACGGTCCACCAATGCAAATTGCGGATTTTGGCCATTTCTGAGAGCTCAGCGACCTCGTTTTGAATGGTCTCAACCTCAGCTGTAGCCGCATCAACCTCGGCCTGGGTCGAGTTTGGATTTTCTTTTAAAATCGAAAGCTTGCGAATGGCCTCATACATACGATCGTCGTCAGGCGATGATATAGCCTTGCTTCCGAGCTCGCCAAACCGCCGTAAATACTCAGCGTATTCAGGGTTTGCGATAATCGGAGCGTGTCCCGCTGCCTCGTGAATGATGTCCGGCGCAGGGGTATAACCCACGTGGTCAATGGTTCTGATGTCTGAGGATATGACCAAAACATTGTGTGCCTGAAACTCCATAAAGGCATTTGGCGGAATGAATCCATCTACAGCCACTGCTGCCCAGCCAATGTCCTTTAAGATGCGATTCATCCCTTCCATATAGGGAATCTCATCAATAGAAATCCCGGTGAGCCGCAAACCATCGATATAAGATTCATGGGCTACTTTTTTTAAATAGTCCACATTCAGGCGCATCACATAACGCCATACCGCTTGGTTTTGGGCCGTGTACTCGTTATATGGCTGCTTGACAATAAAGGCGTGCAAATTCTCCGGCAATTTTGCCGTGACCTCATTGAATTCGATTTGATTTCCTTGTTCCCTCATAGAACAGTTTGGCTTTAATTTAAAATTAAATCAGCCTCTTGTTTTTCTCCCATAAAGATAGGGGTTTCACGAATTAAAACAGCCATGGAAAAACAAAACAAACCACAGCACACCAGATCGCATAAACTGGCAGATACCCCGCTATAGCTTGTTCTACCTTCTCCTTTGATTCGGCTTTTCGCCAAGTCTGCCAAAGGGCCAAAGCCACTTTGAACAGATGAATCCAAATCAGCACATTGGCTCCAAAAATAGCGGTCCGATTGGGAGTGAGCCCCATCTCGAGCAAACGCCAAGTTACGGAGGACAGGGCAATGGTGTTATCCAAAAGGCAAATGGCTGATAAAACAAACAAAAGCCCTAACTGGATGTTGCTTGTTCCCTCTTTGGATAACGCGCTGATGGAAAAAAGTATTAGTGCCATAACCGCAATAAGCACCCCGTTCAGGACCAAAAGCACTTGGCGATCTTGATAGACCGTTTGCTGGGTAAACAACAAGCCCAAAGTAAACGTGGCTAAAACAAACAGCACGAGTGGCGTGAAAATTTTGGCCACCAAGGGTGAGATGTTTTTCACCAAATCAGGGTTTAAGATAAGCACGAATGTTGCGGTCAGCGGAACCGCAGGTGCGCCCCAAGTGATGATGTTAGTCACATGAACCTCTGTGATTTTTATTCCAATAAGTTCGTACAAGGCAAAGGTCATGAGCATGGTCAGCAGTCCAGCCGCCCCCAAAACTGCGCTGAGGACTAAAAGGTCTCCATTGTGCCGCAAAAATTGAAGCCGTGAGGCCCCATCACGGTGCAAGGCCCCCAAACGACTCCAGCCGTATACAAACCAATAAAAAATAGGTAGGTGGATGGCTAAAAGAATTAATACATCGTTTGAGATGGAAGACCCCATTAGATTGATATAAGTGGCTGCCGCTGCAAAGATCAGCACTGCTCCAATGAGGTGTTTTTTTGCCGTGCGATTCATTACCCCGGCCAATAGGGTAAGCCAAGGAAACAGTACCAGTCCAATATTTTTCTGCAAATACGGCTCAATGGGCCAATCAAAAAGCTCTGGAAATTTAATGACCAAGCCCGCCATA
>CALJFV010000009.1 GCA_938074515.1 uncultured Flavobacteriaceae bacterium | reverse complement strand
CCCCTAGGCTTTTAAAATAGCTTAAGATATTTGACAAGCATATCCTGTTCTCCGGCCCAATCGCGATCAATATCTTCACGAAGTAATTTCACAGGAATCCCCCCGACCAAAATATTTTGTCCATGGGCAGTAATATCTTTGGTGCAAAGACTATTTGAAGCGACAGTGCAGTGATCAGGGGTTTTTGCTCCTTGAAGAAAAGTAACGCGGTTACTCACAAAATTATAGGACCCAATGCTGATGGGACCCCGCATAGGCATCGGGCTATTGGTACTGACTGTGCGCATTGCGTGAAAGTTGGTGTCGATAACCTGTGCCTCAGATCCCAAGCGGGCGTAGTCTCCAAAATTAACTTCTTGATGACAAATCACTTTACTGTTAGAAGCAACACTGGCCATATGCCCCATGGTTAAGATTCCATCTGGACCTAAATGCAAAAGATAATCCAAACCAAATTGTACATACCCCTTAAAAATCAGCTGTCCCTCGATGTGTAATTGGGCAATACCTCGCGCACGCGTAACCAATTCATAAGGCTGTCCAAAGCCAATCATCCCCATATGTATCTCATCGGGTAAAGTAATACAGCCTCTGAGCGTTCCAAAGTGCACCCTCCCGTAAAACAAAATAGGTAATTTGCACGCTGTTGAAAACGAAAAGTATTTGAAGTTAAAATACAAAGACTTGCTCCAGTTGATTTTTCGATACAACCGACAGCGCGCTTTTAATTTTCTATATAAAATCCTAATGCTCATCGAAATCTTGGTCTTTTTTACTGCGCAGTAGATGAACTAAATCAATTCTTTGATTTAATCGATACAACGAAAATAGGCAAGTTATCACAATTAGAATAGCCGTTAAGGCAATTTGCAGCACAGAACTTGGCATACTGCCAATCATGTGCACCACAATACACAGGATCAAACCAAAGAAAAATAGGACATACAAACTCCGCGAAAGTGTTAGCGCATAGCGCCAGCGCACTATCAAAATAAGGCTAGAGAAATGGATGATATAGTACATCAAAAAGCTAAGGCCCAAACCAGAAAGCCCCCCATAATAATAACCCAGAGCATTTAACGTAAACAGTATGGCGTTGAAAAACAATGTTGTCCTTAAAAATAATTTTGAATCACCACGTGCGATAATAACATAGCCAAGAGAAAAAGACACGGCTTTAAAGAGCATTCCTAAAATCCCCCAACGCACCAAAGGCACTACCGCCTCAAATTCGGCAGTATAGAGGAGCGTTATGATCCAAGGTGCTAGGGCCAAAAAAATAACAATAATAGGCAACATAAGTAGTGTTGCCATTTCGGCTTGGTTACCGACAATCATCTTGGTTTTATCTAAGTCCTCACCCACAGAAGACAATCGCGGGAAATAATCCGTCCCCATGGCTGTAAAGATCAGTCCTACATAGGTATTGAGAATTAAAAATCCGGCATTATATAAACCCACTTGTGTTAAACCACCAATTCCGGAAATAAACAACTGCATCCCATAACCCACCAGTAGGGTCACGATAGAACTTAAGCTGAGCATAAGCCCCAATCGCATCATCTCAGTTCCCTGTCGCCAAGCCTTGAGCGGAGCCATAAATACCGTCGGCTGATTATCCCGTGCATCGACAAAACGGGCCACAATAAAACTGATCATTGCCGAGAGTGCTATTGCGGGGACAATCGCATCAATCCGCCAGTAATAATATAAGGGAATGGTCACCAAAAGTGCTAAAAAGTTACCCCAAACGTTGGCTTTAGCCAATCCCCTTAGTTTCCGTAAACCCTGCAATCGGGTCAAAGTAGATTGGGTCAGTTGCCTGAATAGCAGAGCCAAAGAAAGTGCTCTGATATGGGAGGCATAATGATTATCCCCAAAGGTCAACACGCTGATCCATGGTGCTGTAATTAAAAGCAACAAAACGCCAATTATTGCAGAAATGAAAAAAAGTGTTTTTAAAACACTCAGTATATTTTTTTGATCATTTTCGCTTTGACTTTCGTAAGCTGCAATTTCTTTTACCCCACTTCGATCCAACCCCAAATTCGTTATGGCCAAGACCACATTGAGTGTGGCCATAAGTAAACTGGCAATACCCATCCCTGCAGGACCGATGAATAATGCGATAAATTTAGAACGCAAAAGCGCCATCAAAATATTAGCCACCTGAACCCCGCCAAATAAGGTCGTGGCCTTGAGCATACTTTGATAAGACATTTTTGAATCCATCGGTTTCTCGCTACAAGTTTTCTGAATGTTGTTGTTCTTGCTGACGCACGTATTGCCAAACCAAAACAAAAACGACGACCAAATACACTAAATATCGAATAAGATGACCGATAACCACACCCTCAACTCCGTATACATCAATAAAATAATGGGCAAAGAAATAAAACAGACCCACAGATAAGATTTCGGTTATCACAAAGTGATAAACTAATTTTTTAGCAATAAAATAGTAGGAAACTACCATGGAAATAAGCCGCACAAAATCTCCCAATAATTGCCATTGAAACAATGAAGACATGGCATCAAATCCCGGGAAAATTAAAGCAATAATGTAGTCTCTAAACAAATAAACACAGATCATTCCTAAACCAAATATAGGCAGGATTGTTTTGTACACATGGCCCATTTCTCGGACAAAAGAACGTCGCCCAAACACGAGAGCAAATTTGGGAATGACGTACATCGTAAACAAGATGGTCGAAAAAGCCATATAATTCTTAGACAAATCCAACATAGCCGACCAGATTCCCGCATCACTTTCAGAGATACGCCTTAAAATCATATTACGGATTTCAATCTCAACGGTACTCAATATAACGGTTGAGAAAAATGACATTAATGAAAACGCAACAAAAAACTTGGCCAAAGGTGCTTTAAAGTATAGATCTTTAAACTTGAGATATTGAGTCAATACTTTAGCAAAAACCCACAGTAAAGTCCCTAATTGTATGGCAGGAGTGATGGCAATGGCAATCAAAACCCCATCAAAATTATTGGCATATAAAAAACCGATAATCAGGACCGAGCTTAACAAATAACTTAAGAGGTCTATTTTAGCGAATTTCTTATACTGCGAGAGTCCATTGATTACGCCATTAAATACCCTTTGAAGACTTATCGTAGGAACTAATAAAGCAATGAGTTGAATGAGATAGGCATATCGATCAGTGCCAAAAAGATAAGAACTCAGCGAATCATGCCACAGAAGAAGAACCACCGAACTCAGTACCGTTCCAATAACCGTAAACACAAATGTCGTGGAAAACAGGGCAGCGAGTTGTTTCTCATCCTCTTTGAATTCAGAGATGTATTTTACAATTCCGTTAAAAATACCCAATGAGGTAAATGAAGTCAATAATTGTATCAGACTCCGTAATTGGCCTTGTAAGAAAATCCCAGACTCCCCAAAATTCTCAGCAATAACCCGACGAATAAAAAGAGAAATAAACTGGCGCACTAAAATCACAGGCGCGTTGAGCGATGTCATTTTAAGGAGTGTATTGCCCTTTATAAAGTCGAGAATTTTCAAGGTGCAAAAGAATTTAAGCCCGCAATAACTTGATCCACTTGTTCCTGAGTCAACACGGGGCTCATGGGAATACTCAAAACAGTTTCATGCAGCTGTTCAGATATAGGATAACGCTCTAAACTAAGTTCAGGCAAGCCTTCTTGTTTATGCGGCGGCACTGGATAATGTATCAATGTGCCAATACCTAAGCGCTGTAAATGTCCTTCTAATTTTTTTCGATCCATGGTGCGCACAACATATAAGTGGTAAACATGGTCCCCATTGTAGCGACCAACGGGTAAAATTATGTTCGGGTTATCAATCTCAGAATCGTAACGCATGGCTATTTGTACTCGGCGCGCATTATCCTGATCAAGTTGAGGTAATTTAATGCTGAGAAAAGCAGCTTGTAATTCATCGAGCCTAGAATTAAAGCCACTAAATTTATTATAGTATCGCTCCTGGGACCCATAATTGCGCAAACAACGAATGACCTCAGCCAATTGGGCATCTGAGGTGGTTACCGCTCCTGCATCTCCCAAAGCCCCAAGATTTTTGGTGGGATAAAAGCTAAATCCCGCAGCATCCCCTAAATGACCCGCACGCAAATTATATTCATTCTTGGCCCCATGTGCCTGAGCGGCATCCTCAATAAT
>CALJFV010000008.1 GCA_938074515.1 uncultured Flavobacteriaceae bacterium | reverse complement strand
ATTCTTTGGGGTGATGGGATTTATTTGTGCCAGTTGCTTTTGACAAAGCCCTTCAAAGCGGGAGATCCAGCGGCCAAATTTTTGACGAAGGGTCTGCGGGGAGAAAAACAAGAAAGCAAAAGCAATACTCATGTAAGGGAATATCCCGATTTGAAATACAATCGAATTGAACAAATGAAATCCTAGAGAGAAGAAAAAGGCGACTACTCGGGTACGACGCCAAAATAGGGCAGGAACGATCAGGGCGTCAAAGAATATTCCGCCCCAGATGATTATTTGTTGCACTAAATTATTTTGAAGCCATGGGCCAATAAGCGGGTAATTTTTTTTGCCGTCCATAAATAAGGCAATGACTTTACCGTCCAACCAATCTGGATAAAGTTTAGCAAAAGCAGCATAGGTAAAGACGATCCACACCTGGCCAATCAATAAAATCAGGACCCACGAGGGCATTTTTTTTTGGCGCTTTCCTGTGGAGAGCGTATCCAAAGAAAGGTCCTTGGCTGCGGGGAGAAATACCATAAGCCATGAAAGCAGGCATAAAAGATAATAGTGATTGTTATAGGCCGATTTTTGCATTAAATATGACCCGGTCCAAAGCAAGGCAAAAAGGATCATGCTAACGCGGTAACGATACCCTAACATCACTGCCAGTCCGCAAAGTCCCATAAGTATGTAATAACCATACATGCCATAACCCGGCAGAGGCTGTAGCCATTCAAAGCCAATAAAACTGAAGGTAAAACTGGGCTCAATTAGAACCGTTTTGACCCATCCTGTAGCTATGGCACCAAAGGATTCTAAGGCGATGAGTAGCCCAAAAACTATACGCCAGAGAACAAGCCCAATATTATCAATAGGCTTAAACCACACCGTTTTTGAATTTTGGAATAAGGCCCCTAGCGTGCTCAATATCTGAGGCAATAGCCGATTTGAGTGCATTCAAATCAGGGAATATTTTTTGATCCCGGATTCTACACAATAGTTTAATTTGCAAAGGTTGGCCGTAAAGATTAGCATTTAGCTCCAGAAAATGAGTTTCTACTCGCTGATCAACTCCGCCTACGGTCGGATTTGTTCCGATATTGGTTACCCCAAAATAGGGTTGTCCATCGATTTTGGCCGCACTCAGATAAACACCTTGTTTCGGGGTCAATTTGTAGGCCTCGTCGACGACAAAATTGGCCGTGGGATAACCTATTGTATGTCCCAGGGACTGACCGTGTATCACAATACCGCTTAAGGGAAACGCACCCCCGAGATAGGTGTTGGCTTTGGCGACATCACCAGAGACGAGGGCTTTTCTGATTTTTGTAGAACTTATCGCTACGGCATCTTTTTGTTGGGCGGATATTTCTTCGACTTCAAAGTCGTAAACTGAACCAAATTCCTTCAAATCCTCGATGTTGGCCGTGCGATTGCGCCCAAATCGGTGGTCATATCCAATAATTATTTTTTTTGCCTTGAGTTGTTTTATCAAAAGATCTCGTACGTATTCCACAGCAGTAAGTCTCGAAAATTCCTGAGTAAAAGGTTGAATTATCAAGTGGTCAACACCCAAGACTTCTAAGAGCTGTATTTTCTCATCTAAAGTGTTGAGCAATTTTAAATCGGTCTGCTTTTGAACCACCATTCTAGGATGCGGAAAGAAAGTAAGCAACACAGCATTTAAGTCTCTGGCTCTAGCCTCATCCACTACTTTTTTTAGGATGGTCCGGTGGCCCAAATGTACGCCGTCGAAAGTTCCGATAGTAATCACACTCCCGCGTCCTGGATTAAATTCTTGGACCTGTTTATGAACCTGCATCTTATGTCCCATTAAAGCTATTCATTGTTTGGGCAAGCCCGCTGAGTCCAAAGGAGGGAATGATTTCAAGAGATTTCTTCAGTCTTTCTGGCATCTTTGAAGTTTCTTCTGTGGACCATTCTCCCAACACGTAATCCACTTGCTGTCCTTGGCCAAAGCTATTGCTAATTCCAAAACGAAACCGAGGATAAACTGTGGTTTGGAGGGAATTTTGAATATCCTTTAGTCCGTTATGTCCACCATCACTCCCTTTGGCCTTAATTCTGATTGCGCCAAAGGGCAGATTCAAGTCATCAGTAATCACGAGCATTTGACTGGGATCTAATTTTTCTTGCCTTAAATGGTGGAGTACTGCTTTCCCACTAAGATTCATATAGGTGCTGGGTTTAATCAATACAAAGTTTCGCCCTTTTATTTTGTATTCTGCACGATCCCCTAATTTTACTGTTTGCCACTCAAGCTCGTGATGGGCCGCAAAATAATCCAAAATTTGAAAGCCAATATTGTGACGTGTTTGGGTATACGCCGCACCGATATTGCCTAAACCCACAATGAGAAACTTTTTCATAGACACAGACTTAATCCTTTAAAAAACGGAAAAGTATTGGAGTGTAAAAATAAAAAAAGCATCCCGTTACAGGATGCTTTTCAATACAATTCTCAATTATGAAATTAAGACTCGGCTGGAGCTTCTGCAGCAGGGGCTTCTGCATCTTCTGCAGTTGCCTCATCTTCATCTTCATCATCACCATCATTAACGGCCGTACGAGAGGTGCGAACCTGGCAGATAACCGTGTTGTCTGGGTGCATGATTTTGAAGTTTTCTTGTGCGATCGCCCCAATGTACATTTTGTGACCAATACGCATCTCAGTGATGTCTGCCTCAATAAAATCTGGAAGATTTGCCGGTAAAGCCTTCACACGCAATTTGCGGTTCACAATACGAAGCGTACCTCCGTTACGCACTCCACGTGAGTTTCCTGTTAGACGAACAGGGATCTCCATGGTGACTTCTTTGTCTTCAAAAATTTGATAGAAGTCAATGTGCATGATTTTGTCGGTTACCGGATGAAATTGGATGTCCTGAAGGATACATTCAACTTTAGTACCATTATTAAGTGCAATTACGACCGTGTGTACTTCTGGAGTATACACCAAGTCTTTAAAAGCAAGTTCGTCAGCTGAAAAGTGAATAGGTGCATCTCCTCCGTAAACTACGCAAGGAACCTTTCCAGCATTACGTAGGGCTTTGGTCGACACCTTGCCCACGCTTTCTCTTTCGAGTCCGTTGATTGTAATTGATTTCATTTTGTTTGAATAAATTAATTACCCTAACGCCGGGATTTTCCCGCCGCGGGGCGGCAAAGGTAAATTTTTATTTTGGTTTATGCCAAAGGGTATTCAGGTTTTTTACCTGATTTATAGACTATTGCTGTCCATCGGGTGATTCAAAAATGCTCTTATCGTTTCAGTGTAGTCTTGCGGCCTGGATTACATTATGAATTTTGAGCTGATCGACTCATTTTCATTGACGCGAACCATAACATCGGCAAACAAATCAGCGCAACTGAGCACTTTAATCTTTGAACTATCTTGACGCAATGGGATAGAATCTGTTACGATCAGTTCGAGCAATTGCGAATTTTCAATACGCGCATAGGCTTCGCCAGAGAGAATGGGGTGGGTACAAATGGCTCGTACACTCAGGGCGCCGCGCTCCATCATGACGTCGGCTGCTTTGGTTAAGGTCCCTGCGGTATCCACCATGTCGTCGACCAGTACCACATTTTTGCCTGCGACATCACCGATGAGTTCCATGTGCTCGATTACATTGGCTTTGGCTCTTTGTTTGTAACAAATCACCACATCGCTAGATAAGGCCTTTGAGTAGGCGTAAGCCCTTTTTGAACCACCCATATCTGGAGAAGCTATGGTAAGGTTGTCGAGATTTAAAGACCTGAGATAGGGCAAAAAGATGGTTGAAGCAAATAAATGATCCACCGGCTTTTCAAAAAATCCTTGGATTTGATCGGCGTGCAAATCCATAGTGATTATTCTGGTTGCCCCGGCTGTTTCCAACATTTTAGCCACAAGTTTTGCCGCAATGGGAACTCTAGGTTTGTCTTTTCGATCTTGCCTTGCCCAGCCAAAATAAGGCAGCACCGCAGTGATGTGTCTTGCAGAGGCGCGCTTAGCAGCATCCAGCATCAAGAGCATTTCCATAAGATGGTCGCTGTTGGGGAAGGTGGATCCAATAATGAACACCCGGCTGCCCCGCACAGATTCTTCAAACGATGGCTGAAACTCTCCATCACTATAGGTTGAGGTAATGACATTGCCTAGGGGAATTCCAAAGGCTTTTGCGATGGCTTTGGCGAGTTCTTGGCTTTGTTTGCAAGCAAAAATTTTTGGTTGAGGTGTTTGTCCGGACATCTGTAATTGGTAATATATTACAAATGTAATTCTCTGATTGGCATAACACAAAAATGAACCACAGAATTACTAACAATTTGAAAATATTGTTTATTTTCGCCCTCCATTTAAGC
>CALJFV010000007.1 GCA_938074515.1 uncultured Flavobacteriaceae bacterium | reverse complement strand
AACACAATTTCTATGGATATGGACTTTAATCGTAACGAAGATCACAACAAATTGTTGGCCTCAGACTTGCGTAAGCGATTACAAAAAGTATCCCTTGGCGGGGGTAATTCAGCCATAGAAAAACAACACGCCAAAGGCAAGCTTACCGCCAGAGAGCGTATCGATTACTTACTTGACAAAAATCGGGAAAGTATTGAGATCGGTGCCTTTGCGGGTGATAAAATGTATCAAGAGCACGGGGGATGTCCCAGTGGCGGGGTCGTGGTAAAAATAGGCTACATTAAAAAAAGACTATGTATTGTTGTGGCCAACGATGCAACAGTCAAAGCAGGTGCTTGGTTCCCTATTACGGCCAAAAAAAATCTTCGTGCGCAAGAAATTGCCATAGAGAATAAAATTCCCATCATTTACCTCGTGGACAGTGCTGGAGTCTACCTGCCAATGCAGGATGAGATTTTCCCAGACAAAGAACACTTTGGTAGGATTTTTCGAAATAATGCCAAAATGAGCAGTGCCGGAATTACCCAAATCTCAGCCATTATGGGGAGCTGTGTTGCTGGGGGCGCCTATTTACCCATTATGAGCGACGAGGCAATGATTGTAGATAAAACAGGGAGTATTTTCTTGGCTGGGAGTTATTTAGTCAAGGCAGCTATTGGAGAAACTATTGACAATGAAACCCTTGGGGGCGCAACAACGCATTGTGCCATCAGCGGTGTCACGGACTATAAATACGACAATGACCAACAAGCCTTAGACGCCATTAGAAACATTATCGATAAAATTGGGGCTCCAGAAAGTGCTGGTTTCAATCGAGCTGTTCCTGTCTTGCCAAAAATTGAATCGGATCAATTGTTTGGCCTCTTGCCCAAATCACGTACAGATCAGTACGATATGATGGAAATCATCAAAGCTTTGGTCGATGATTCACAACTTGATACCTATAAGGCCGAATATGGCAAAACCATCATTACCGGATATGCGCGCATTAACGGTTGGGCCGTGGGAATTGTCGCAAATCAGCGAAAAGTAGTTAAAACCCAAAAAGGCGAAATGCAGTTTGGGGGGGTCATTTACAGCGATAGCGCGGATAAAGCCACTCGATTTATTGCCAACTGCAATCAGAAAAAGATTCCTTTAGTTTTTATCCAAGATGTTACTGGATTTATGGTCGGCAGTAAAAGTGAACATGGAGGCATCATCAAAGATGGCGCAAAAATGGTCAATGCCGTGAGTAATTCTGTAGTGCCCAAATTCACCATTATCATCGGTAACTCTTATGGGGCGGGTAATTATGCAATGTGCGGAAAAGCCTATGATCCCCGACTTATTGTCGCCTGGCCAAGTGCTGAACTCGCTGTGATGAGCGGTAACAGCGCTGCCAAAGTATTGCTTCAAATAGAAACAGCACAAAAGAAAAAAATCGGTACTCAAATGAGTGCCGAAGATGAAGAAAATCTTTATCAAGAAATCAAGGCCAGATACGATGAACAAATTTCACCCTATTATGCTGCAGCGAGACTTTGGACAGATGCCGTGATCAATCCCGTCGAAACTCGAAAATGGATTTCTATGGGTATCGAGGCAGCCAACCACGCACCGATTACTGAGCCCTTTAATTTAGGGGTAATTCAAGTCTAGGTTCTAGCGAACAAGACGAATGGATTCTTGACGCCCATTGACATATCGAAATCCATTCTGATCAAAATAGCCAGCTTCTTCGAGCATTATACGGATATCTTTATTCCATTTCGGAACAAAAATAGTGTTGTTTAATTCGATGGCATAGGCCGTTTTATAAGCCATCGGGTAGTCGCCCGAGCCCGGGACACCCCCCTGTGAATCCCACATTCCAAGGGTGGTGCCAGCACTGTGTCCAAAACTCCCTAAAGGATGAGTATAAATAGAGGGCCTTAGTCCTTCGGCACGACCTTTTTCAAGAGCGGTACGCAAAATGTTGTTTCCGGTAAGGCCATAACCAAAGGAGTCTGTAAACAAATCTTGAACGCGATTTCCTGAGGCAAAGACTTGACTTAAAAATTCAGGCACATGAGTTTCCCCTGGGCGAGGAACGTAGGCGTGTTGCTGACAATCCGTATTGAGGCCCAAATAACTGACGCCAAAATCACAATGCAACAAATCTCCCGGCTGAATAATGGTCTCCGCATAACCATTTGAAAAAGCTTCAATATGACTTTTTAAGGCTTCACTATCGCGCTGAATATCCACTGTAGGATGGAACCAGGTGTCCAATCCCATATCCGTTACTTTTTGACGCAACCACCAAACAACTTCCTCACTGGTTGTTTTTCCTGGAGTGATCACCTTAGACGAAAATGCTTCTGCGATAATATCATGGGTCACCTGTACCAGCGCCTCGAATTCCTTCATTTCACTATCTGTTCTGGTTTCAACCCAAGAAACAGCAAGGGGCTCTGCAGAGACAACACGCGACTTGAAGCGCTCTGGCAAATGGGTTATAAATTCCTGGTAATCAGTTTGAACGAGTCCATCAGCTATGCCATAGTGTTCAGAGATATTCATTCCAATTTTATTGGGGTTGCGCTCCTGAATTAATTCTATGAGTCGCGCCCATTGGTCAGGCTGCTTTTCTTTATCCCAAGCGGATTTTATAGTTTGACCTATGCCGTATCGGGCCACGGCTAGCGCCTCAAAAATATTTTGTCCGGCATCGCGGTAATACAATATAATGGTTCGTCTTCTTGCATTGAGCCAAGTAGCCGGCAACATGGTTCGTAAAATGGGATCCTCGTTATATTCACGCGAAATCAAAACCCACATGTCTATCCCATGACGGTCCATGAGTTCTGGCAGCAAATCATGAATCCGCTCATTTAAAAGCGCATCATATCGTTCGGCCCGCGCTTTTTCATTTAAAATCTGCGCCTGAAGCCCGAAAGGCATCCAAAAGAAAAAAAATAAGAAAAACTTGAGTAAATTCAGGGATGAACAATATTTTTTCATAATTCATTTTTTTGGTTTCGGATAAGCGCTCTGAGCTCTTTTCTTTTGTATTTACCTGTATCGGTAAGAGGTAACTCTTCTAAGTTAAGAATTAATTTGGGACGTTCTAAGGGGGTCAAATTATCAAGGGCCTTCACAATAGATTCTTGTGAGGGGCCGAGTGCGTCTTTTACCAATACGATTTGTTCGCCCAGGGTGTCGTGCGGCAAGCTGCTGATGATAAAATCACCCTTTATATGGTGTTTTAATTTTTTCTCTATCGCTTCGGGCGAGTGTTTCACGCCCCCAGAATTTATCACATCGTCAATGCGACCTAAGTACGCAAAGTTTTGATTGTTCATAATTTGAACTAAATCATTGGTCACTAAAGGGGCTTCCAACATCTTTGGCGCATGAATCACCAAGCATCCCCGAGCATCACTTGAAAATTGGACCTCAGGCATGGCGCTGTAATACTCTGATCGCTCTGCCCCATTGAGTCTTCTCGCGGCCACATGGGTTAAAGTCTCAGTCATTCCGTAGGTGGCATAAGCCCTGACACTGCTCTGTTGTAGTTTTTCTTCCAAATGAGCTGGAAGCACCCCTCCCCCAACAATTAACGTTTTTACCTTATCTATAGCGCGATATGAAAAAGCCAATTGATGCGGAACTAAGGCCACAAAATCGTAATGGGAATCGTACTGAGTTAAGGCATCTTTTGTCGGAGCAACAACATGTAGATCCCAACCCAGGACCAAAGCCCGCACGACCATCATTTTTCCAGCGATAAAAGACAAAGGCAAACAAAGTAATGCATTAGATCCTGGTCCTACTTGAAAATATTCTCCGGTGGTTTGAGCACTCAAACGCATCTTTTCTTTATTCAACAAACATCTTTTGGGGGCACCTGTGGTTCCTGAAGTATAGGAAACAACAAAAGGGTCCGAAGCCAACCAATCCTTTAGAAAATCTGCCAAATCCCGCTCGTGCTGATCTCCTTGAACTTTAATGGAATCCAAGAATTCATGAAGATCAAACAAAGAACCAAACGACAAGCCATTAAGCTTAAAACTCGGATGCCATAATTGATTATACTCTTGACTCATTTTTGTTTTTCAAAAGCATTTAATCGTGACCAACTATATTTTGGGGTGTTTCAACCTTTCCAAATAAGCGTTCGGACCAATCAGTCCAGTTGTATTTCCGCGCCATCAACAGTAAAAATATTGGGTAAATCACGAATACAGGCAGCACGGTGTCGATACCTGCACTCGGATCTGAAACATCTTTAAGTATTGATTCTGTTTGAAAAGCGGTCCAATCGGCAGTCACCAATAAAGCCCCGATAAGATTGTTCCCGGCGTGAAACCCCAAAGCCAACTCAAGTCCTCGATCCATAAGGGTAATTACGCCAAGGAAGAAACCGGTTCCGATGTAATA
>CALJFV010000006.1 GCA_938074515.1 uncultured Flavobacteriaceae bacterium | reverse complement strand
CAATAATACTGCGATGGCTACTCCGCCACCTAGAAAGATTAAATACGCCATAGTTCCTGCCACTACAAAGGCAATAAAGGCCGTAAAAAACCATCCTCCGATTACATTGATTACTCCAGCAACCCGATAGACCGCACTTTCTCTTCCCCAAGCACGATCCGCAAGTGAGGTACCCATGGCAACCATAAAGGTGACGTAGGTCGTGGACAGGGGCAACTTCATCGAGGTTGCTATTGAAATCAAAACACCCGCAACCATAAGATTAATTGAGGCGCGGATCATATCAAAGGCAGGTGCTTCAGGATCATCCTTGCTTAATGTAATAGCCTCTGGTTTTTCAAAGCTTTGATTCATTTTTACAAGGGCCCCTGAAGGGAGTACTTTACTCATTAGGTCGCCCAATTGAGTTCCTCCCTTGACGAGGAAGCGAGAAAGCACATTGGGTTGAAATTTCTCCGCACCTTCGCTTTGACGCGACAGTCCAATTTCGGTCTCTGTTACCGTTTTTGCCTTTTTGGAGAACCACAAAGTCAAAACCATAACCCCACCGGCAATAAAGAGTAATATTGGCTCAGCAGGGACTTTTTTACTCAATACACCCATAGAAAATTCTGTAGCAGCTACCCCTGAAACCGACCATGCTTCGTATGAGTGAAAAGCGGCCATAGGGACCCCAATAAAATTGACTAAATCATTGCCGGAAAAGGCTAAAGCCAATCCAAAAGTTCCGATGGTTATAACGACGATCAGGATACTTTTTTTGAATATTTTCATGAATAAATATGAAAATATGGACCAGAATACAAATCCTACCCCCAAAATCATCCACGTCTGACTCGACAAAACTTCTTTGAAAGAATCGTAATATGGCGTTCCTTTTAATCCCTTGAAAAAGATAAAGTAGGTAATCGCTGTAAGGGCAACCCCACCGAAAATGGCTCCGAAGTTTTTAATTTTTCGTTCATAATGAAAACTGAAAATCATTCGAGAAATCCATTGTACAATTGCTCCAACAGAAAAGGCAATGAGCACAGAAAGCAGTATTCCACTTATGATTTCCGTTGCTTTTTTGGTATTGATATAAGTTCCCAGGTCGCCCAAGGTTTGATTTGGGTCCATCCCGATTTTAATCAAAGCCATAACCACCGCAGCGCCTAATAACTCAAAAACAATCGAAACTGTCGTTGAGGTAGGCATACCAAGGGTATTGAAAAAGTCCAACAAGAGTATGTCGGTAATCATAACCGCCATAAAAATGATCATGATTTCGTTAAAGTAAAATTCCCCAGGCACGAAAATACCCTTTCGCGCAACTTCCATCATGCCGCTTGAAAAAACAGCCCCAATGAAAATTCCTAAACTGGCCACAATCATAATGGTCCGAAAGGAAATTGCCTTAGAGCCGATGGCTGAATTCAAAAAGTTAACGGCGTCATTACTCACGCCGACCACTAAATCAACCACAGCCAGAACGGCTAGGGCGATCAACATCATAAAATAAATCTGATCCATATTGAGTTAAATTGTTGGTACAAAAGTCGGGTTAAATTAATGTTTTACTGTTATTAAATTGTTATAAGTGCGCCTTAAAAATGTAAATCAAATCCTAATCTGAATTCTAAAAAATCAGCATTACCATCTACTTGGCCGTAACTCAAGTCACTTTGTATCTTTAATTTATGACCGACTATGTATTTTGAAGCACCAGCGGTATAAACCATCTCATTTCCTTTGCCAGTCACTGCACCATAGCTTATGCTCGAATGACGACCAGTGAGTTCGAAGTTATTTTTAAACAGGTAACTCGCTTGAAGGTTTGTGGCATTTCCTACCTGTACAACATTAGCAGAACCCTCAAAAGGAGTAGGATTCTTGGCGCTGCGATCTGCGTATTCGGCCATGAGCGCAAATCCACGATACTTTACCATGGCATCGACAAAGATTGTGGTAATATCTGTTTCGAATAAACTGCCATCATCTTGAATCATATAACTTCCCATATTGCTTCGATTTCTTACCGCATTTTGATTGAAATCATAAGTTGCTGCGAGCATAAGCTTAAGAGAAGATTCACGAACTAAGTCGGCTTGCACATAGTCCCCTTTCTTGGCGAAAGTTCCAAAAGGCAACAATTCCACGCGAGAGGTATATTGAAGCCCCCCGAGGTTTCCTTCGGTAACATTACGTCCCTCTCCTTGAGAAAGGGCAACTTTTTCGCGAACGAGCATGTCACCAATTTTATGTTTGTAACGCAGCTGTATCCCCATGTCTCGATCAATGTTAAACTTACTGTTGAGAATAGATCGATCAATTAATTGAAGATCTCCCGAGGAAATTACACGTTCGACATTACCGGGTAATTTAGTTTGACCAGCCCAAAGCTCGAATCCGGGAGCAAAATGCCACATCACTACGGCGTCTAAAATATATCGTGGGGTGTTTCGGTTGTACTGGTTGGCTCCTGAAATATCACGGTTTGAAAGTCCTAACTCCAACTTATATCTGAGTTTGGGACTGTAGGCCCATCCATCAAATTTAAATCGAGCACGTCGCACCAGAAAATTATATTCGGCATCACCGTAATTATTGCCATCGTGATTCCAAGCGGATTGAAATCTAGTCTGTATTCTAGGTGCGAACTTTACGGTGAAGCTGCTATCGGCTGCAGTAAAATTGATTAAACCTTTTCCAAAAGATTGGTCGTTTAAGCTCTGTGCATGAAGTGGAAAATAACACAGGAGAACTAGGCTAATAAGCCATGGTGATTGCAAGCGCATAAAAATCATTTTAAGTTTTTGTCACTGCAAAGAACTCCTTCTAATGTTAACTAAATGTTTCCAAACTGTTATTTGATTAATTTTCAAGACAAAATCATGTGAAGACAAAAAAAAAGGCCGCCCGCAG
>CALJFV010000005.1 GCA_938074515.1 uncultured Flavobacteriaceae bacterium | reverse complement strand
GGAGTTTTTTAGGCGGTCTATCGTCACTTTCAGCCCCTGAACTTGGGGCCATTGCCATCAAAGGGGCTTTAGATAAAATTAACCTTGATCCTGCTTTGGTCTCAGAAGTCCTTATGGGTCAAGTCGTTCAATCGGGTGCTGGTCAAGCCCCCGCACGTCAGGCAGCTATTGGTGCTGGAATCCCAGACAGCGTCCCATGTACCACGGTAAATAAAGTCTGTGCCTCAGGGCTAAAGGCAGTGATGCAAGGCGCACAAGCCATTGCTATGGGCGACGCGGAAATCGTAGTAGCCGGCGGTATGGAGAGCATGAGTAATATTCCTCATTATGTGGCCATGAGACAAGGACAAAAATTTGGCCCCGCCACCCTAGTTGATGGCCTTCAGAAAGACGGACTTGTCGATGTCTATGCTGGGCAAGCCATGGGTGTTTTTGCCGAGCAATGTGCTACAGAATACGGATGTAGTCGTGAAGATCAAGACGCTTTTGCCATTACCTCTTACGAGCGTTCTGCTAAAGCTTGGGCTGAAGGAAAATTCGATGATGAGGTCGTGCCGGTTTCAGTCCCACAAAGACGGGGCGAGCCTGTTGTGATTCGCGAAGACGAAGAGTTCAAAAACGTGCGCATGGACAAGATTCCAAGCTTGCGTCCCGCCTTTGTCAAAGACGGTACCGTAACGGCCGCAAACGCCTCTACCATTAACGATGGTGCTGGCGCTGTAGTGCTAATGAGCGAGGATAAAGCCATAGAACTAGGCCTCAAACCCTTAGCCCGTATCGTCAGTCAAGCTGATGCTGCTCAGGCCCCTGAGTGGTTCACGACTGCCCCCGCTAAAGCGTTACCTATAGCCTTAGCCAAAGCCGGTCTAAGCCTTGCCGACATTAATTATTTTGAACTTAATGAAGCCTTTTCGGTGGTCGGACTGGCCAATATGAAAATCATGGGACTCTCTCCTGAACAGGTGAACGTCAATGGGGGTGCGGTATCGTTGGGACACCCTCTCGGATGCAGCGGCGTGCGTATTTTAATTACCTTAATGGGAGTTTTAGAGCAAAACCATGGACGCCTGGGTGCTGTCGGTATATGTAATGGTGGTGGTGGGGCTTCGGCAATGATCATTGAACGATTATAACACAAACTCAGCACACATTAGGTTTGCAATAGCACAATGAATTACGGAATTTGTCATTTGAGTATCGTCCCCATGCGGGCCAATCCTGAGGACGCTAGCGAATTGGTCTCTCAACTCCTCTATGGCGAAATCTTTAAAATCATCGATCAGCGCAAAAAATGGATCAAAATCCGATGCACCGCAGACGACTACATCGGCTGGATTGACCGCAAACAATACGCATCAATTACTGCAGAACAATATAATGAAGCCTTAGACCGACTCCCTATTTACAGTGTTGATCTAGTTGATTATGTCAGTACGCCCAATGGTGCGCTTAAATCAATCGTGGTTGGCAGTAGCGTGCACTATTGTGATTTGCTTGGCGACACTTTTGAAGGCCAAAAACACCAACCTACCCAAGAAAATCGAGAACTCATCATTGAGCAAGCGCTGTTGTATCTTGGGACTCCTTATCTATGGGGCGGAAAAACACCATTTGGTATTGACTGCAGCGGGCTTACGCAGATGGTCTATCGATTAATCGGTAGGTCGATTCCCCGCGATGCCAAAGATCAAGCCCAATTAGGCGATGCCCTGAGTTTTATAGAAGAAAGCAGCCCGGGGGATCTGGCGTTTTTTGACAACACAGAGGGCAAAATTACCCATGTAGGACTAATCATGAAAGATAATTATATCTTACATGCCCATGGCGAAGTCCGAATCGACCGTCTGGACCAAACCGGAATTTTCAATACCGACAAAAATACCCACACCCACAAATTAAGGGTGATTAAAAAAATTCTCTAGGGCGTGCGGTTTAATGGAATTTAAACAAAAAAAGGCCGCAAAGAGCGGCCCTTTTTATTCGTTAATCGTTAACACTGCAACCAAATTATTTTCCTTCCAGCTCAGCAACTTTAGCTTTAGCAGCCTTATACTCAGGCGTCATGCCTAGCTGGCTGTAAAGGTTCATCAGTGTGCGCAATACCTCAACATTGTCTGGAACAGTCTGAGATGCCCCTTCTAAATAAGGCAAGGCCTCGCGGTACATTTCCTTGCGCACTTCTTTGAGTTCATCGTAACGTCTATTGTCTGCTGCAGAGGTTCCCAGATTATTCATTTCCTCTACAAGATTTTTTTCTCCCTGAAGGATAAGTGAAGCCATGTTGATCTGAGCATAAGAGTAAGTCGGATCCAATTCTAAGGCTCTCGCATAATAAGTCTTGGCGCGATCAGTTTCACCCAATTGCATAGCGCTCACCCCTAAATTATAAAACAATTCAGGATTGTTTGGATCAGTTTCAACAACTTGCTCCATGACTTGACGATATTTAACCATATCCCCCATCTTGTAGGCTAAATCAGCCTCAGAACGCATTAAGTTGACATCATTAGGGTTTGCCGCACGAGCACGAGCCATGAGCGCTACCGCTTTGTCATCTTGTCCTTGATTGATATAAATCAAAGTTACTTTCTGCAGTAAGTCTGATTCTACAGATTCAGTTTTAACATCACGTGGCTGTTCGTAAAGACCAAATTTCATCCCTTCCTCACGTTGTTCGCGGGACTCAAACATGACCTCTTCTCCATTGGCTTTACTTACGGCGTAAAATTCTTCACGAACTCCGGTGTAACCCATATCCAAGAGTTGGGTGTATTTTTCAAGCGCCCGATCGAATAGTCCACCATTAACTAAATTACCCGCCGCGTAATACAAAAATGAGGTGTCTGTAGGACTCAATGTATAGCCTTGGGTTAATAGTTCTGCCGCACGACCATAATTTTGTCCATTTTGGGCTTCTATGGCTTTATTTACAAAAACCCCACGTAGGGTTCCCACTATACGATCGGCGCGTTGCTGGTTTTCACCATCCAGTCCTCTTGATTTTGCTTGACTCAGCGCTTCGACGGCATTGGTCAAATTATTATCTGATACATTTTCTGCCGATCCTAGAAGGGCCTCCGTTTTAATCAAGTAGAATTGAACCACTTGACCTTTGTCCATTTCTGCAAATTTGACTTCAGCTTGATTTAACAGATCGAGTGCCTCAGAATAACTTAATCCCGAAAGTGCCTTTTCTGCCTTTTTTAATTCCTTTTTCTGTCCAAAGACGATGGTTGATGCCAATAGCGCACAAACCAGTACAAAATGTTTTTTCATTCTCTTTAAATTGTTAATCAATAATTCTTTATTCCTCTGTTTGCTCCGGAGTATTCTCCGAGGTTCCATCTTGTGCTAAACTATCTGTATTTTGGTCTACAACAGCATCTGTGTCTGCATTTTCAGGATCTACTGCATCAATTTGGTCTTCATCATGCATGACTTTGGCCACAGCAGCTATTGAATCATCCTCGCGCACCTTAATCAGACGCACTCCTTGGGTCGCACGACCCATTACACGCAAGTCTTCTACAGCCATTCGAATGGCTACACCGGACTTATTGATAATCATTAAATCGTCGTTATCGGTAACGTTTTTAATGGCCACAAGTTCTCCCGTTTTGTCCGAAATACTGATGGTTTTCACACCTTTACCTCCTCGATTGGTGATGCGGTAATCCTCAATACTTGAGCGCTTTCCATATCCGTTCTCAGAAACCACTAGGATGTCAGACTCTTGGTCATCTACAGTAATC
>CALJFV010000004.1 GCA_938074515.1 uncultured Flavobacteriaceae bacterium | reverse complement strand
ATTGATACTATCTTTACTAAAGCCTATCGTGCTAAGGTACAACTCACCCCAAAAAACAAGCGTTTGGACCAAGCCATGAGTCTCTATTTTGGCCCTACAGATTATAAGGTATTTAAGTCTTATGACAGGAATTTGGATGAGGCGATGCCATTGGGATGGGGGATTTTTGGTTGGATTAATAAATATGTAATTTTTCCAGTCTTTGGCTTTTTAAGTCAATGGTTTCCTGCAGGTATTGCCATCATTTTATTGACCGTCTTTTTCAAATTATTGTTGTCTCCTGTTCAGTATAAGCAATACGTTTCTCAAGCTAAGCTCAAGGTGTTAAAGCCTGAGATGGATGAGATCCGAAAGAAATATGAGGGCAATCAAATGAAAATTCAGCAAGAGACGATGAAATTGCAAAATACTGCGGGGGCCTCTCCTTTAAAGGGATGTTTGCCGGCTTTATTGCAAATCCCAGTCTTCTATGCTTTGTTTACCTTTTTTCCGACGGCCTATGTTTTGCGTCAAAAATCGTTTTTATGGGCCGATGACTTGTCGAGTTACGATGTAGTCTTAGAATTGCCTTTTTCTGTACCATTTTACGGAGACCACGTGAGTTTGTTCCCAATTTTAGCTTCAATTGCGATCTTCTTCTATATGATGATGAGTACCGGGCAGCAAATGCAACAACAGCAACAACCTGGTATGCCAAACATGAAGTTTTTGATGTACTTGTCGCCTGTATTTATGTTGGTCTTTTTCAATAACTACGCCAGTGGACTCTCCCTGTACTATTTTACTTCCAATGTGATTACTATTGGGATAATGTTGGTGATAAAGAATTTTATCATCGATGAGAATAAAATTCATGCACAAATACAGGAGACCAAAAAGAAGCCTAAAAAACAAAACCGTTTTCAAAAGAAAATGGCTGAGATGATGGAGCAGGCAGAGGCACAAAAGAAAGCCCAAAAAAAGAAATAACGCGCAACCGAAAAAGCGACTTTATTTGGTTCTATGAACATGAAACGGCACATCCTTAATTGTGTAATGGCTTTATTGGTCATGGCTGTAAGCGCTCAAGCTCAAGAGCTCATCAATCAGTTTGATCAAAATGGCGCACGTCATGGTCTATGGAAAAAGTATTACGAGGGCACAAAACAATTGCGCTATACCGGAACTTTTAACCACGGTATAGAGGTTGGTGTTTTTCAATATTACTGCCAGAGCTGTGGCGATCAGGTGGTAGTCATTCGTGATTTTGATTCAATTCCAGGAGCCTGTGCGGTTGCGTTTTATACCGATAGCGGTCAGTTGGTGGCCCAAGGGCGCATGCAAGATCAAAAGCGCATTGGTCCATGGATCACTTATCACAAGGGCGGTAAGACAATTATGACCCAAGAGCACTACAAGGATGATTTACTCGATGGGGTCAAAAACACTTATTATCCTAATGGGCTCCTTGCAGAGATGTGTAGTTACCACAATGGAATGCGTCAAGGCGAATGTTCTTATTATGGTCCTGGAGGTCAAATAATCAAGACTTTTACCTTTGAGAATGATCAATTGCATGGTCCTGTCGTGTTTTATGATTTGTCTGGAGCTACGGAACGTACCGGATTTTATAACCGCGATAAAAAATCTGGAGTTTGGAAAACCTATGTCAATGGTGAAGTGACTCAAGAAAAAGACTTTAATCAACAAAAATGAGCACTAAACTAAATAAACGTGTTGTTGTGGGACTCAGTGGCGGTGTTGATTCTAGTGTTGCCGCATATTTGCTCAAGGAGCAGGGCTATGAGGTTTTAGGGTTATTTATGAAAAACTGGCATGATGACAGCGTGACGATCTCAAATGAGTGTCCCTGGCTCGAAGACAGTAATGATGCCATGCTCGTGGCACAAAAACTTGGAATTCCATTTCAAACGGTTGATTTAAGTGCGGAATATAAAGAACGCATTGTGGATTATATGTTTCGTGAATACGAAATGGGACGTACGCCTAATCCTGATGTATTGTGCAATCGTGAGATAAAATTTGATGTTTTTTTGGAGATTGCTCAAGGTTTAGGTGCTGATTATGTCGCGACGGGACATTATTGTCAGAAACAGACTTCTGAAATCGATGGAAACAGAGTACATCATCTTTTAGCGGGGGCTGATGTCAATAAAGATCAATCTTACTTTTTGTGTCAATTAACTCAGGATCAGCTTTCAAAGGCACTTTTTCCTATTGGACACCTTCAAAAGGATGAGGTGCGTGCAATAGCTAAAGCGCAGGAGCTCGTTACGGCAGAAAAAAGAGATTCTCAAGGGCTTTGTTTTATTGGCAAGGTCCGTTTGCCTGATTTTTTACAACAAAAACTCAAGCCAAAAAAAGGCGCAATCATTGAGATTCCAGAGGATAGTATTCATTACCAAAATGCTCCTGAACCCCAAGCCCCTCAAGCGCAGTGGCATGAATATTGGCGAAGCCCATTTCAGTATCAGCCAACAGATGGAACATCAGTTGGAACGCATCAAGGGGCGCACTTTTTTACCATAGGTCAACGCAAAGGTTTGGCTGTAGGAGGCAAGGAAGAACCTCTTTTTGTTTTGGCCACAGATGTGGATCAAAATATTATCTACGTAGGTCAAGGAAAAGCCCATCCGGGTCTAAAACGTCGCGGCCTTCGTGTCAGCCTGAATGAAGTTCATTGGATAAGAGAGGACCTCAGCCTATCTATTGGTCAGGAACTCGAAGTACAGGCGCGTATTCGATATCGTCAACCCCTGGAATCTGCTCGATTATTCCAAAAGGATTCCGGGCTTTATGTTATCTTTGAGAAAGAACAGACCGCAATCAGCTCTGGACAATTCGTCGCTTGGTATCAGGGAAATGAGCTTTTAGGTAGTGGAGTAATCGAATAAAAATGAAATATTTTTTGACATTCATGGGTTTACTGATTGGACTATCAGGTCA
>CALJFV010000003.1 GCA_938074515.1 uncultured Flavobacteriaceae bacterium | reverse complement strand
GTATGGTATACGAATACGAAGATATTTTTGAAGAAGTTCAAAAGAATTGTCAGTTTTTTGAGATTATTCAGCGCAAAAATTTAGAGTTTGCTGCTTACTCTTGTTTGGAACAAGGCAAACTTGGTTTTGTCGAAGAAGAAGGGTGGGGATATATCCATTATTTCGCTGAAAAATAAGTTAAACCATAGGCATATCCTCTTCTGTCAGTTCAGCCACTTCTAATCCTCTTAAGTAAGTTAGACTAACATTTAAACTTGAGTGTCCCATAGCCTTGAGATATTTATGGCTCAGCCATTATATAATTGATTTTGGCCGCAGCTTCTCCCAAATGATCAGTAACTGTCCCTTAGAGTTAGAATTTTAAGGCTTTGGTTAAAGGACTTGAACGATTCGATATGATGACGTCCCGAGGATACCTGAGCGGGTTTGCTTATCGTGATGGTTTTTTCTTCGCCAGGGAGCAAGTCAAAATAATTCTCAGAGAAGTTATTCGGCAGAGCACTCGACACAAAGATATTCTTAGCCAAACGCTCTGCTTTAACGGTTACCGCGTAATAATTTTCAAAGTCCGAAACACTATAGGCCATGCCTGGATCGGGGAGGTCAAGGTCTTTCGGGGGCACTAAATAAATCTTGTTTTTGGCCAAAAGCGCGTCATTTTCCGAATAAAACTCGGCTTTGATTACGAGTTGGTTTAAGGGGCCAGCCTGAGAGAACATGCTCATGGGAATTCTATAGACTTGGCTGGTTTGATTGGCTTTGACTTCGATAGGTTCATTCCATTGACGGAGCACGGTGCCGTTAAAATTCAATAGCTCAATGTGAATTTGGCCAGAAGTATCGGCAAGCTCGTCTGAAACTAGGTAAAAACTCATTTGGTTGTCTTGAATTTCGTGACTTAATAAGTAAGGCTTAAAGGCCTCTTTTACCTTATAATGCAGAGCCTTCCATTTACCATAATAATCGATGCCCGACCAAGACGCCACAGGCCAGCAATCGTTCAGCTGCCAATAGAGCGTGCCCATGCACTGGTCTCGATGACGCCGATGGGCTTCTATGGCCATTTTGATTCCTTTGGCCTGCAATAATTGACTCACATACAAGTAGGAGGCAAAGTCTTTAGGCTTTTTATAATCCCGGAGCATATACTCTTCGATGGTCTCATTGCCAATGCTCGAGCGCTGATGTGAAGTCATGACCTCAGAGTAGATGTCATGATCCTCGGGGCGTGTATATTTCAAGACAGAATTATATTCGGGAAAGGACTGAAACCCATATTCCGACATAAATCGAGGGATGGCTGTGTTGTACTCTTCAAAGGCTTTTTTACCCCACCAAACCCACCAGTAATGCACATCGCCACTGTCGTATTGTTCTTTAACGCCCATGTCCGCAGAAGGTGAGGAGGACCAATAATTGCGATCACCATCATACTCGGCGACCACCTCAGGAAGCACCTGGTGAAATAGTGCCTCATAGGAGTTCCAGATCGAATCCGCCACTGCTTGCGATTGCTCTTTGGCCACTTGTTCCTTCCACCCCCAATTTTCCCAGGCCGAAAGACTTTCATTATTGCCGCACCAAAGAGCGATTGAGGTGTGATTTCTGAGCCTTTTTACATTATCAATGGCCTCTTGTTTGACGTTGTCCAAAAATTCAGGGTCACCGGGGTAGACGGCGCAGGCAAACATAAAGTCTTGCCAAACCAATAGGCCAAACTGATCGCATAAGTCATAAAACTCTTGGGATTCATAGATGCCTCCACCCCAAATGCGGATCATGTTCATGTGGGCGTCCCGGGCTGATTCTAATAAAAACTTATAATGGTCCGAGGTGGGCCGGGTCAAAAATGGGTCTTGTGGAATGTAGTTCGTACCTTTCATAAATACCGGAACTCCATTGACTTTAAAGTAAAAGGATGTCCCGAAATTATCGGGCTCTCTGATGAGTTCCAAGGTGCGTAAACCGATCTTTTGTGTTTTTTGATCCGTGTTTTGCCCTTGGGAAATGCGCACGCTGACCTCATAAAGGTGCTGATTTCCTAGACCGTTAGGCCACCAAAGCTCGGGGTTCTCGATGATAAAAGGAATTTCCAGATTGTTAATCCCAGAATTCAAGGCCACTGCCTTGGTCTGAACCACTAAGTTATCTACTAAGATTTCTACTTGAGCCGAATTGTTGGCCGCAGAGTCTGTGGCCATAATTTCGAGCTGTGCGGTAAGCTCCGCTT
Source organism: uncultured Flavobacteriaceae bacterium (assembly GCA_938074515.1). GTDB lineage: Bacteria > Bacteroidota > Bacteroidia > Flavobacteriales > Flavobacteriaceae > BACL21. The sequence continues at coordinate 3,901 of CALJFV010000003.1, read as the reverse complement.
TATCCTCTTGAATTTCTTGCTGGACAAATACATCCTGAATTTTCAATCCACTCCAGGCCTCCAAAGTAATCGGGCGCCATATTCCAGAGGTCACCAAACGCGGGCCCCAGTCCCAACCAAAGTGATACCCAGCTTTGCGCGTAAAAATACTGACCTCTTTTTCGCCCTCAACTTGGCCGATTTTGGCCAAATCATTACCAGACATAGGCAGGATATAGCCCAAGGCATCGAATTTTTCTACGCCTTTATTTATGGGGGACTCAAAAACTATTTCTAAGGCATTGTCCTCTGTTTTTAGCAGCCCTTTGACAGGCACAGCGTAAGTGCGAAACATATTATCACTGCTGAGAATCAGGCTGTCATTTAAGGTTACGCGGGCATAGGTGTCTAGCCCATCAAAGTTCAGGGCAATCTGTTCTTGAGCAAATATTTTTTCTGGGACCTCAAAATTACATTGATAAACCCAGTCTTTCTTATCAACCCATTGGATTTCATGTTCATTAAGTCGGTAAAAAGGATCTTTTATAAGGCCCAAATTCAATAAATCAGTATGGACGGTGCCGGGGACTTGCGCGGGCATCCATTCAAGACTATCGACTGCTTTAAAGGTCCAACCTTCTTGGAGCTCCAGAGTCAAAGGCGCCTCATTATTTTTACACCCTATAAGGGCTGTGAGCGCCATGCTCGTGAGGATTAAAGAGAGTAGGTTTTTTACAGACATGGATGTTTAATTAAAGGTCGGGTTTGATTAAAAATAGGGAACAATTTTTAAATTTACGGCAATACTGTTCAGAAAGAACAAAAGCATGTCATTGAATCCCAATACCATCACAGGTCAAATTTATTTGACCATTTTTGAGTTGCTGGATGAACAACCAGATGGAATTCAATGGACTGAGCTCAACAGACGCATAGAAGAGCGTCATCCAGATTTTCATCCCAAAACCATTAATGGTTGTGTGTGGAAGCTCATTGAGAAATTTCCAGAAAGAGTACATAAACCAAAGAAGGGATTGTTTCAGTTGATTTCAGGGGTGAGGTAAGATTTGTTCTGACAACTTGACGAGCCAGGAGTGAATTCCAGAAAAGTAAAGCTAGAATAAAAAAAAAGGGAGCGCTTTAGCGCTCCCTAATCCAAAAGGACTGTATTATGAATGATACAGCCCCAAACACTGACCTAAATATACGACTATTGCCGTAACTTTGATTTTATGATTGAGCATTATTTCACCTGCCCCCATTGTTGGGAGGAGCAACTCAAGTTAGTAGATCCCTCTGTCCCCGAGCAAAGTTTTATCGAAGATTGTGAGGTCTGTTGTAACCCCATAGAGTTCTACGTGTTAGTGGACTACGATGCGGTCAGCTCATTTTCGGCCGAAGCTATTGGGCAGTAAAAAGCCCCTCAAAACAAGGGGCTAATTGGCGTTCAAACTTACAAAAGAGGCATTAGTTTGCCCGAGTCAAATCACATTTAGCAACAAACGCCACCCCATCTGGACCAGACACGGTGAACTCGTAATAAATTTTACTCGAATCCTCGGGCATAACATCGATGACCCAGGAAGTGACAAACATTTCATTGTCCAAAGACAACCCACTGAGCTCAGCGTCTGTAGTGAATTTAAACACACCATCTACACTGCTGTCTAAAACAGAAACCGGACGATTACGCAGTCCACAATAATGAGTCAAAAGAATGGCATCGTTGTGCAAGTTAAAAATGGTGAGCATTTCAATACCCCCTGTATTACTCTCCTCAAGGATGGCGCTACCATTGGAACTTATGCTGTAAGTCAAATTAAACGGGTCTTCAGAGCCGTCGTCACGTTTAAGTGTCCCGAACCACTTGCCTTCAAGAGATTTCAGCATACTAAAATCATCAGTACTGGGCGTGGGTTGTGGATCAATAGTTGCGCCAGCAAAACAAATCGAAATGGCCATAAAGAAAAGGCCAAAAAATATTTTTTTCATGTGTGTAAAAATTGATTAGTGATATGAAGATAATTATAATATTGCAAAAGACAATAAAAATATTTATTTTCGAAAACATTTAACCAATTAACTAATAAACATGAGACATTTATTTATTGCATTTATCTTGTTATTCTCGGGGGTCTTAAGCGCCCAGCAGATGGCATTTAATTTTATAGAGGTCAAGGCCAAAGAAAATTCTGAGGACCAAATTGAGAGCCTATTTGATGAATTTTTTACCGATCGTGAGCGTAAGTCAGGAGGAGTGTTCTTAGAGCGCCTAAGACATGGCCGTGATGACGGGAGCACCCACAGAATCGTATTTTTGTGGGAAATAAATAATGGCGGTTTTGTAACCCAGCCTGAAGAGTCAGAAGGAGATGCTTTTTGGCGCGGCATTAGAAATCATGTCGAGACCTGGGGCGAAGCAAGAGCCGGACGAATTATGAACTTAAACCCTGGGGACGAGGAAAAAAATCCAGTCATCCACATTTGGGACATTAAAGCCGAGGACCCATCGGCATTTGCAAAAGCCCAACAAGCCATGGTCGATGCACTGCCTGAGGCATTTAAAGGTCGATTGGTGGCCTTTGGGACCTACGATGTCAATAAACCAAATGGCGCCTCTCATTGGGCCTTGCTCTCTGGAAAGGACATGAATGATCATTTAAGCCTCTATCAAGATCTTCAAACGACCCACTCAGAAACTTTCATGACGTACATCAAGGATCGAGGCAAAGCGACTCAAGTCAAAGATTTCATTGTCGAGCGACTCAAAACGTTTCAGTAGATAAGGTCTTAAGTACTTTATTTTACGGTAATGAGATTGACCTGGTAGCGTTCAAAAAAACGCTTAAGGGATAACAATACTGCAACAATAGACTAGCAGATAATGCGTTAAGAATTATATGCAGACATATGCTAAATGTTATAAGTTTATCAAAGGGGTGATCATCATCCCTTTGATTTTTTTTATGTTTTCGTGTAGTATCGAAAACAAGAATTCTGAGTCAGAATGTGGTGACAATCAGGATGCGCTGATCCTCAATCACAACGGCCTGAATCGAGAGTATCTTTTGCACTTACCACAAGATTATAACTCTTCAGAGGCTCTACCGCTGGTTTTTAATTTACACGGCTATGGCGGCTATGCGATGGATCACTTGGCTTATGCTGACATGCGGTCTCTGGCCGATCGAGAAGGCTTTATTTTGATTTACCCTCAAGGCAGTTGCCTGGATGGGAATCCACACTGGAATTCGTTTTTATCAGGTCCAGACAACAAGAGTGACGCCGAGGATATTGACTTTTTCTCCGCGTTAATCGATGAAATAAGCAGTACTTATAATGTAGATCTAGATCGGGTTTATTTCTGTGGTTATTCAAACGGCGGTATGATGAGTTACGCATTAGCCTGCGCGTTAAGCGAAAGGGTCGCTGCCATAGGATCAATTTCTGGGACCATGCTTGATTGGCCCGAAGTTTGTGCGCCGATCCACCCCATGCCTGTCATTATTTTTCATGGAACCAATGATGAAGTTTTGCCTTATCAAGGAAATTCTGACTGGTCTTCTGTGTCTTATGCCATGGATTATTGGACACAATTTAATGAATTGGGTCAAACGCCCTCTCAGGCCCAAACATTTTCCGATGGGGCTAGACTTGTGGAGTACGAAACGTATGGCCCGGGGCTCAATCAGGTCTCATTAGATTTATATCGAGTGATTCAGGGTGAGCACGACTGGTTCGACACAAGCACCTTGGGTTTTGACATGAATGAAGCCCTATGGGATTTTTTTAATCGCTATGACATAAACGGATTGAGATAAGTTCAGTACTTTTCGAAAGCAATCACGCTTTATGAGTACAAATATGTCTTGGGGCAATTTTAGGCATTGGATCGCACTGGTTTTTTGCGTTGCTATGGCGG
>CALJFV010000002.1 GCA_938074515.1 uncultured Flavobacteriaceae bacterium | reverse complement strand
ATGCGTAAGCTCAAACAGATGAAGCAAGACGATCAAATTCGCAACTTGCTTCAATCTAAATTTGATCGAGAAACCCTTATGGCGGTATTACAACTAGAACGTGCCGATATCGATGAAATTCTCAATAATTGTAGTTATTCTGAGGAGTTCATCAAAACGGCTAATGACTTACAAATTCTGGACGCCATTAGTGAATGTTACGAGGAATACCGTATCTTGAACAGAGAAAAACAGTAATTCCGTGTCATTGCTCCACGCACAACAATGTGCTTATTTTAAAAAGGGTCTAACTTTGAGTTACACCGCACGCATGACCGCTTTGGATCAATTTGACAAAGCCTTGCGGCAATACGAAGAACGCCTTGTCGCCGCTTTATATCAGGACTTTCAAAAATCTGCTTTTGAGAGTTTTACCACTGAATTTTCCATGCTTTATGAAGAAATTCGCCATGCTCAGCGCAATTTAAAAAAATGGATGCGTCCGCAACGCGTGCACACCAATTGGATTAATTGGCCGGCGAGTAGTGCTATTTTGCGTGAACCCCTGGGGGTGAATCTTATAATCGGTCCTTGGAATTATCCGGTGCTGCTGCTTTTACAACCAGCAGTTTCAGCATTGGCCGCAGGAAATACTGCAGTACTCAAGCCAAGTGAAAATGCCCCGTCCGTTGCTGCGGTTATCGAAGAAATGATCAACACCAATTTTGAGTCAGGTCATTTAGTCGTTGTACAAGGAGACGCCGCTGCAACTCAGGATTTATTGGCCCTAAGGTGGGATCACATCTTTTATACTGGAAGTACTAAGGTCGGTCAGATTGTTTATGAGGCTGCAGCAAAACATTTGACTCCAGTAACCTTAGAATTAGGCGGTAAATCTCCAGCCATTATTACCGCATCAGCAGATATTCCATTAACAGCAAAACGTTTAATATGGGGTAAATTCCTTAATGCAGGACAAACCTGTGTTGCGCCGGATTACGTTCTGGTACATGAGTCCGTACGTGAAACTTTTATCCAGGCTTGTGTTGCTGAGTTAAAGCGCAATAATTATACACTTGGTCAAAATCATTATTGTCAGATCATAAATCACAGACATTTCGATCGATTGATTGCACTTCTGGATGCTGATAAGATTTTCTATGGGGGCCAATTCGATAGGGAAACACGATTTATTGCACCTACAATAATGACTGAGGTAACTTTGGCCGATGCCGTAATGCAGGAAGAGATTTTTGGACCTATCTTACCGATAATGACCTTCGATACTTTAGAACATGCCGTAGCTCAGATTAAAGCCCTGGAAAAACCACTCGCGGCCTATGTGTTTAGTACTCATAGAAAAGAATATGAAAAAGTATTGTCCGATCTTTCATTTGGTGGGGGTGCGGTAAACGATGTCGTGATGCATTTGAGTAACCCAAATTTGCCCTTTGGTGGCGTGGGCCATAGTGGGATAGGTGCATATCATGGAAACCATGGTTTAGATTGCTTTAGCCACCAAAAAAGTGTGCTTTATAAAAAAAATTGGTTTGAAGCGCCGCTTAAGTATCCTCCGTTGAGCAGTAAAAAGCTCAATTGGATTAAAAAATTTATGAAATAGAGAATTTGTCTGGTGTAGTTGAGACAATTCTTGAGATAAGGAAACATAAAAGAATTTGTGCTTTTGAAGTTTTTGGCACAAAAGAATTGTTCAACAATTAAATAATTATTTACCATGCGTTCTATGGAATTTAAATCAACTTTGAAAGGAATGTTTTTAATGGCGACCCTGACGTGGACTGCCCAAATCCAGGCTCAAGGTCGGTTTTTTCCCGAGCCTAATCCGGAATTTTTCCCTGAGCGTTCGGTAGTCTCTAACATTACGGCCAATATTTCCTATCAAGGCTTTGGTGAGGCACAGGCTTATTTTGGTCAAGGTGAATACGAAATTTTCTTAGATAATGTCGATGGTGTTTTGGACCGTCCGGTGATCGTTCTCGATGGGTTTGATCCAGGAGATGGACGCGGCATTGGTGCGCTTTATGCGAGTTTGAGTTACGGTGGCCAAAATCTTGCAGATGAGCTTAGGGATCTTGGATTTGACATCGTTGTTTTAAATGCCCCTAATTACATTACCGACGGCTATGAAATTGGCGGTGGCGGTGATTTTATTCAACGTAATGCCATGGTTCTCATTGCCTTAATTCAAGAAATTAATGCCCAAAAACAAGGTGAAGAGGAACTTGTTGTTCTGGGACCAAGTATGGGTGGGTTGATTGCTCGATATGCCCTGGCCTATATGGAGCAAGAAGGCTTGCCCCATGAAACGCGGCTCTATTTGTCGTTTGATTCTCCACATCGTGGGGCAAACATTCCCATTTCCCTTCAATATCTTATTAACTATTTTGCCGTGGTTGGGGGTGATCCTATGGCGCAAGCTACCGTGGATTTTGTGCTTAATTCTAATGCGGCAAAACAAATGCTCGTGGATCATTTGTCTGGGCATTTATTGGCAGGATCAAATTTGGAACAAGACCCGAATCTTCTTTTGCCGATTGGGGCACCAAATTTTCGAGACCAGTTTCAGCAGGAACTTGATGCTTTGGGTTTTCCACAAAATGTTCGTAATGTGACCATGATCAATGGCGCCGTAGAGGGCACAAGCATAGGGAGTCCTGGTATGGAGGTTGTTAACACCAGTATCGAAATCGATGCGCTTACCGACATTGACATCGCCTTGTACTTTACTCCTGAAGCTGGGCAGAACATTACCGTGACAGATGTCGCGACTTTGTTTATTGGAATCCCTATTTCTACTTTTTCCGCAGATGCGGAATCCCCTGCCTCCTCGGATGGTATTGACAGCGCACCAGGAGGTACAGGCAATATATCTGCCGCTTTGGCTGGGGGTGGAGGGAGCCCTGTGCTTCAAGAGTTTATTGACGCGTTAAATCAAGATGAGTACAGTTTTATTCCTACGATGAGCGCCTTGGCCATTGATACAGATAATTGGCATGGCCCGGCGGACTTATCGGCATCT
>CALJFV010000001.1 GCA_938074515.1 uncultured Flavobacteriaceae bacterium | reverse complement strand
CACAGTCTTAAGTCGCGGTGCTTGATCGTCACCCGGATAAGTTTACAAAAAGGAGGATATTGAAATGGCTCCCTTTGTTGGATTTGTAAGTCATACATGGATTTATAATCTCCCTCCACCACCTGTTTTAGCAATTGATGTTCCGGGGTGTAGGTTTGAATGATTACCCGCCCCTGGATGCCGCGTCGACCCGCACGTCCACTGACTTGTGACATGAGTTGATACGCCCGCTCTTGAGCGCGAAAATCAGGGAAATTCATCAATTGGTCCGCGTTGAGGATTCCTACCAAAGAAACTCGGTCAAAATCCAAGCCCTTGGCGAGCATTTGGGTGCCGATAAGAATGTCTATCTCCCCTTGATTCATGCGCTCAATGAGGTGCGTAAAAGCGTACTTGCCTCGAGTTGTGTCTTGATCCATTCGGGCCACTCGAGCCTTCGGAAACAAGGTCTGCAAACTCAGTTCAATTTGTTGTGTTCCCAAGCCGATTCGGTCGAGCTGTGGACCGCCGCAGGCCATACAAGCATGAGGCACCCCCTGTTGATACCCGCAATAGTGACAACGCATTAATTCTTGATGACTGTGATAAGTTAAGCTCACGTCACAATCAGGACATTGTGGAATATGTCCACACGTCAAGCATTCAATCATGGCCGAAAATCCGCGTCTGTTTTGAAACAAAACAACCTGCTCCTGTCGCGATAAAGTCTCCTCTATAGCAGCAATCAGTGGGGCACTAAAATGTTGTCGCATTAATTTCTTGCGATACTGCTCGGCCAAATCAACCAACTCAATAATGGGTAGTGTCGCTCCTCCAAAACGCTCATTCAAAGAAACCAGTCCGAATTTCTTCTGCTGGGCGTTGAAATAAGTTTCTAGAGATGGCGTGGCAGATCCTAGGAGAACTTTTGCGTTATGCAGGTGGGCAAGCATTATCGCTGCGTCTCTTCCGTGATAGCGCGGCGCCGGACTGTGTTGTTTTAATGAGGGCTCGTGCGATTCATCCAGAACCACCAAGCCCAAGTCTTTAAAAGGCAGGAATATTGCAGAGCGTGCGCCCACGACGATTTGAACCGATGGATCTCCTTCCTTTATTTTCTGAAAAAGCTCAACACGCTCTGCAGGGGTTTGACGCGAGTGATACACCCCAACTTGAGCCCCATAAAATCGCTGGAGGCGCATAATTAATTGAGTGGTCAAAGCAATTTCGGGCACGATAAACAAGACTTGCCTACCCTGCTGAATAAACCCTTGCATCAAATGCATGTACAAACGGGTTTTTCCACTTGAGGTAATGCCGTGTAACAGACAGACATTACCCTTATCAAAGGAAACATTGACACGATTTAGCGCCTCTTCCTGAGCGTGGGATAATTCAGAAAGGACCTCTGTGGGGCCCTCGTGTGGCAAAAGACGATCTACTGCGTGTTCCTCAGCGAGAATCCATTGTTTTTCAATTAGCGCGTTTAATGCGTTTGACGATGTTTTAGCTGCCTTGAGTAAATAGGTTTGTTGAATTTCTTCATGATGTGGTCTTGAGAGCAAATACATCATCAATTCGCGCTGTTTTGGGGCGCGACTGAGTCCGTCTAAAATAAGTTTTAATCGAGACTCATTTAAAATTTCCGGATTAAGACGCACAAAACGCCGCATCAAGGGCTTGTACTTGTCGTCGAGTTGCTCTTGGACTACGATTAAACCACGGCCAATTAGGGCGTAAATAACCCCCATTACCGAACTTCGCGATAAAATAGACCGAACCTCATCAATGGATAGTCTGGGTTGTGCAGATAAGGCTTCCATGATTAAAAATTCTGCATCACTTAAGTTTTCCAAAAGCTCAGGATCAGGGTTCAAAGAGGCGATGAAGGTTTCACTCTCCAAGAGCATGGCTCCAGGCAGCGCCGCCTTCATCACTTCACCCAGAGTACACATATAATAGCCAGCCATCCATTGCCAAAAAGACAGCTGTGTCGTTGTCACTATGGGTCTCTGGTCGAGTATTTGATCGATTTCTTTTGTCTGATAGTCCGGTAATTCTTGGGCACCGACTCCATAGACCATTGCCGTGCGTAATTTATTTCTTCCAAAAGGCACCACCACACGCATCCCTGGTCTGAGAAAAGCTGCTTCGGCTTCACGGACCCTATAGGTGAAGGTCTGGTTTATGGGCAAGGGTACAATGACATCAATAAAGGGCATAAACGTTTAAACAGCGGATTTTTTGATGGGTATAGAACGTTCCTTAAGCCGGCGAAGCGATTGATCCAGTTCAAACCCAAGCAACAATAAATTAGCATTGAGCCAGATATAAAAAAGCATAATAAGTAACGCCCCTATCGAGCCATAAAGCTCGTTGTACTTTGAAAAATTATTGATATACACCCCAAAGCCATATGTAGTTAGTAAGATTAACACAGTCGTTGCTAAAGCCCCAATAGACCAGAACCCTTTGCTTCCTCGGTTTTGAACTCCGAAGTAATAAAGTGCCGACACAATCACGTACAACATCACCACAAAAAATAAATACTGCACCACCGAAATCCAAAATAAATCGTTGTCAATCAAAGTGTCGGATTTGAGCCAATTAATAAGATACTCCCCGTAGGCTATGCCACCCAAGGTCACAATTAAAATAAGTGAGAGCAGTATCGCAACCCCTACTGATATTACATATTGTCGGATGTATCCACGGTTGATGGTCACATGTACCGAATATTCAAATGCGCTAAAGATAGCGCTCACTCCATTCGCCATAAGGAAAAGGGCCAGTATCAGGGTAAAAGAGAGCAGTCCTGTCCTGGGATTGGTAGCAATATCCTCAATGACCGGGTAAAAGAAGTCATGGGTTTGAGCCGGTAAAAGCTCATCGATAAACTTTAAAAATCGCGCTTGGAAATTCCGTATTGGAATATAGGGAATCACGTTAAGCATAAACAATAAAAACGGAAAAATGGCCATAAAAAAACTATAGGCAACAGCACTTGCCCGTGATGAAAGCGCTCCTTTGATAATTCCAAGACTGTAAATTTCTATTAGGTCAAAAAGAGACAATCCTTGAAAACCAGGAAGTTGAACCCAGCGTAAAAATCTGGACAGCCCCCCGATCAAGGGCCAACGTTCAAAAGGATAGGTACGATTCGGTGTTGCTTCCATGAATTTGGATTTAGTTCACTGCTTTTAAACTCAAATCCAAATTCTGTACTGAATGGGTAATGGCGCCACAAGAGACAAAATCCACTCCACAAAGGGCATAATCTCTTATAGTTTCTAAATTAATCATGCCACTAGATTCTGTCTGACAATGATTTCCGATGAGCGCGACAGCCTTTTTCGTGTCGGCAATACTGAAATTATCAATTAAAATTCTAGTAATTCCCTTATGTCGCAGTATCGCCTTTATTTCATCAAAATCACGGGCTTCAACAATAATCGGAAGATCCAAATTATGCTGAGTCAAATAGGTTCTGGTCGCTTGAATGGCCTGGTCCATACCCCCACAAAAATCGATGTGATTGTCTTTTAGCATAATGGCATCATATAGGGCAAACCTATGGTTGACTCCACCCCCTAAGCGAACAGCCCATTTTTCAAGAGCACGAATTCCTGGCGTAGTTTTACGGGTATCTAAGAGCTTTGTACTGGTCCCCTCAAGCCGAGCAACAAAGGCGCGCGTTTTGGTCGTGATTCCACTCATGCGCTGCATGGCATTGAGCACCAGACGTTCGGCTTGCAATAGAATATGGCTTGGTCCTTCGACGGTAAAAGCAATAGTCCCCTTTTGCGCATAAGCGCCATCTTTTTGTAAGGGCACAAACTCGATGTCCTGACTCAATGTTCTGAACACTTGATGGGCAAAATCCAAACCTGAAATATAGCCTGATTCTTTTACCAATAGCGCGGCTTTACCCCTCGCTGTAGGCGGGATGCAGGCCAATGTTGAGTGATCCCCGGTGCCAATATCTTCACGTAAAGCATTTTTAATGATGCCTTGAATTTCTGATTGTTCCTGAGCTGCTGAGATCAATGTTTGGATTTTAGGCTAAATTACTAAATACCCAACAAATCTCGTCGACAGCATTCGGTAACTTATCACAAGGATCAAAATGAATATCTTTGTCCCATGAACATTAGTTTACTTATGGTCGGGGCCACCGATGATCCTTTGTTGGAGGATCTCATTCAAGGTTATGTCAAGCGATTAAATCACTACATCAAGTTTGACTTGGAAATCATTCCCGGACTCAAAAAAACCAAGAATCTCACCACAGAACAGCAACGTCAGAAAGAAGGGGCCCTTATTTTAAATGCACTTGATTCGTCAGATAGAGTGATTTTACTGGACGAAAAAGGCAAACAAATGAGCTCAATAGGATTTTCCGAATTCATTCAAAAACAGCTCAACGCTGGCGGAAAAAAGTTAGTTTTCATCATTGGAGGTCCTTATGGTTTTTCGACTGAGGTCCGGCATCGGGCTATGAGCAGTGTATCACTCTCAGCCATGACCTTCAGCCACCAGATGGTGAGACTTTTTATGGTGGAGCAATGCTACAGGGCCTTTACAATACTCAAAGGAGAGCCTTACCATCATCAATAGCCCTTACCCCACTGCATAAATTGCCTTACAAAACTCTGTCCTAAAGGGGATGCCTCAACGCTTAATTGTTTAATCTGATCTCTTTTGTCTTATTGCTTTAAAACACGTAAATGAGCAATTTGTGCTCCATTACGCAGCTCCAGCAAATAGATCCCCTGAGATAATTCATGCTGCCATTGGATATTTTGAACATTACCCGCCCAATCTTTTTGCGCGATGAGCCTACCATCAAGGCTGTATAAATGAGCTTTTAGAGGTCCGCTCTGCCAGGTTTGTGGTAAATAAAGTTCAATCGATCCTTGGACTGGGTTACGCAATTTTGGCCCACGCGCCACAGTGAAATCATCAAT